>JABGZB010000117.1 GCA_018674955.1 Verrucomicrobiota bacterium
CCGCCGGGGCAGATCACCACCGACGCGCCGGTATCCTGTTCCTGCGATGGCTTGAACACCGTCAATGTCGGCTTCGTGACGTTGTTATATTTGAGAATGGGAGCGCCACGGTACTTGTGTGTGGTCAAGGTTTCCGAAGGAACATCCCCTTTTTCGCCCGGCACTTTGCCAGGCCAGACATCCAGAAGTTTCCAGATTTTCAACTCAGCGGCCGGGAGCTTGGCGAAACCGAGCCCCAACAGCATCACAACGAAAACACACTTGATCATCGCGGAGAGCATCCAACCAGGTGCACCCGTTGAAAAGAAAAACTTGGCCAAGCTTTGGTCTGTCTACTGAGCGGCAAGCCAAATGAAGCGAAGCGCAATGAGTGCCAGAAGCAGCAACCGGAGTTTTTTTGATCAGAAAAAAAGAGCGTTTATTTCTTACTCAAATCGCGGATGCGAATGTTGCGGTACCAGACGGCGTCACCGTGGTCCTGCAACAGGATGTGCCCGGCCAACCTCACGCCGAACTTCTCCAGTTTCCTAAACTTGCTCTTGGCCACCGCCGCCTTTACTTCATCGCTGCCAAGCTCGTAAGTCAGCACGACTTTGCCGTTAAGAAAATGCTTCACCGTCTGCCCCTTCACAAGAATGCGCGACGTGTTGAACTCCCCCACCGGCTTGAGCGGCTTGTCCTTGGACGGTGCAAGTACGTCGTAAAACGACGCCGTCTGGTGGTTGCCCCTGACTCCGTCGGGGTGGTTGATGTCGTCGATCACCTGATACTCGTGCCCCAAGGAACCACGCTCACGGATGATGAAATATTTCACGCCGCTATTCGCGCCCTTGGCCACCTTCCACTCGAAGCGAAAATCGAACTGCTCGTAGGTGCTCCGTGTAATGATGTCACCGCCGCCGCCCTTGGCCGCGTGTTTGAGGCAGTCGCCCTCGATCGCCCAGCCCTTCCCCGGGAACTTGCCGCTCCGGGCGTTCATCCATTGATCGGGCGTCGTGCCGTCGAACAACGCCACAAACCCCTTCTCCACCTTGGCGTTTTTCTTTTCAGCCGAAACTGGAACCGCCACAACGCCGGCCATCGCGATGGCCGCCAACAAATGCAAATATCGTTTCATTTCAAAATGTGATCCGCGACCGGCAGCTTGGCCAAGCGCCCTCCCGGCGACAACTCAAAACATCAGCCGGCTCGAGCGCTCCGCGAGTTGGTCGCTCCACTTCGACCAAAAACCAAGCCGTTGGCCAAGCGACTCCAGCCGGGCCAGCGGCAGCGCCTTCCACCGCCCCTTCGCCTGGCCGTCGAGCGCCTCCCACGCTTGGCCAAGCGACTGCAACTCGGCATCCACCTTGGCCAACTCCGACTGCAATCGGCCGTGCAACTCCGCGACCTTGTCGTTTAACGCCATACCCTCGCCCATCAACGCCGCCTGCAACAGCGGCGAATCCTGCGCCTCCTTTTTGGCGAGGAACGCGTCCACCTCGCGGCACACCGCGCCGATCTCCATGAACCATTCCGTCATCTCGCCGGGAATCGATTTCACGTTGCCCGGCGCTCGCCCGAGCTCGAGCTCGAGCAAATGCCGCACGCGCGACTTGGCCTCGCGCAGGGATTGATGCGCGGCGTTCACCTCGGCGAATCGCCGCTGCAACTCCGCCTTGGCCTCGTCCGTCGCGTCGTGCGCCCGGTCGGGATGCACCTCCGTGGACAACTCATGAAAACGCTGCTTCAATGCGTCGGCGTCGAGCCAAGGGCGCCGGGGGAAATTCAGCAGTGCGAAGTAATCGGTCATCGGCGGAAGACTTGGCCGCCCCGATCAGGCGCTGAAACTTTCGCCGCAGGAACAGGTGCTCGCGGCGTTGGGATTGTTCACCTTGAACCCGCCGTCCTCCAGCTTGTCAGCATAGTCCAACTGGCTGCCGGTGACGTAGAGGGCCGTTTTTGGATCGACCACCACGCGGATACCGTAGCTTTCGACGAGGATGTCTCGGTGCATCGGCGCGTCCTGTAAATCCAATTTGTACTGCAAGCCGGAGCAACCCCCGCCGACTACCGCCACGCGCAGCACACCCCCGGGACGCCCCTGCCGCTCGAGCAACGAACGCACCTTGTTACCGGCCTCTTCACTCACCTTGAGCAGGCGCTCGTCGCCGACACGAACCTTGGCTTCCGTGGGAGTTTGCTTCTTGGCAATGCCAGAAATCATCGGCGAACAGTTTAGCCCCGCAACCGTGAAATGGTCAATTGCCTTGAGTCGCACTTGGCAATACGATACATTGCGCGTGTCAGGGCCCACGGAGTGCGGACTTACGAACCCCGCCAGGGCCGGAAGGCAGCAACGGCAGTTTGCTTCGTGTTTGCCGTGGTCACCCTGGCGTTTCCTGATCCCCAAAACTTGCCTCCGGCCAAGCGCTGTTGCAGGCTGCGGCCGTGAACCTGTCCAAACTCTTTCGCACGACGCTGGTTGCCTTGGCTGCACTCGGCTTGGCCAAGCCGGCCAGCTCGCTCGCCGCCGGCAAGCCGAACATCCTGATCATCCTCGTCGACGACCTCGGCTACGGCGATCTCTCCTGCTACGGCGCGAAGGATTTGCAGTCGCCCAACATCGACTCGCTCATGGCCGACGGCATGCGATTCGACTCGTTTTACGCGAACTGCCCAGTCTGCAGCCCGACTCGCGCCGCGTTGCTGAGCGGTACGTACCCGGATCTCGTCGGCGTGCCGGGTGTGATCCGTACGCACCCCGAAAATAACTGGGGCTGGCTCTCACCGAAAGCCACGCTCCTGCCCCAGACACTCAAGGGAGCCGGTTATCATACGTCCATCATCGGCAAATGGCACCTTGGCCTTGAGGAGCC
>JABGZB010000118.1 GCA_018674955.1 Verrucomicrobiota bacterium
ACGAGCCGGATCCACTTGTACCTTCCGTTCATCGGATTCGTTCAACACGGCAATGGCGGGGGTTCCTAAAACCCGCGGCTTTCGAGTCGCGGGTTTTTTGCGTTGGGAGAGCCTTCGCCTGTTGCTACTCTCGCCGAGCGTGAGTGGCGACCTTTTTTCACAATACGTAGCCAAGCCGGATTCGGGAACGGACTTGAGCGGTGAGCCATCACAAGGGCACAAGTATCAGCCCTTGGCCGCCCGGATGCGACCGCGCACCCTGTCCGAGTACGTGGGTCAGGAGCATATCCTCGCGCCGGGAAAATTGCTGCGCCGCGCCATCGAGGCGGACCGTATCCAGTCGCTGATCTTCTTCGGCCCACCGGGCACGGGTAAAACCAGTCTGGCGCAAATCATCGCCAACCAAACCAAGAGCCGCTTCGAGCGTCTGAGTGGAGTGGAGTCGAACGTTGCGGATATGCGCCGTGTTTTGGCAACGGCCGCCAACCGCTTGGCCAACTCCGGGGCGACGACACTACTGTTCATCGACGAGATCCACCGGTTCAACAAATCGCAGCAGGACACACTCCTGCCGGACGTTGAGAACGGCATCGTGCGCCTGATCGGTGCCACAACACACAACCCGTTTTTCTTTGTGAACTCGCCGTTGGTTTCGCGGTCGCAGATTTTTGAACTTGAGCCGATTTCACAAGCGGAGATCGCCCGCTTGATTCAGCGCGCCCTTGGCGACGATGAGCGGGGCTTGGGGCATTTGAAATGCGTAGCGGCACCCGAGGCGATGGAGCACTTGGCGAGAGTGTCTGATGGCGATGCGCGCAAGGCGCTCAACTCGCTGGAAATCGCCGCGTTGACCACGCCGCCGGATGCTGATGGTGTCATTCGTATCACCCTGCAAGTTGCCGAAGACTGCATCCAGAAAAAAGCGGTGGTGTACGACGGCGACGAGGACGCGCATTATGACACGATATCTGCCTTCATCAAGTCGATGCGCGGCAGCGATGTCGACGCAACTCTTTACTGGCTGGCGAAAATGATTCACGCCGGGGAGGATCCACGCTTCCTCGCCCGCCGGATCGTCATACATGCCGCCGAGGACGTCGGTTTGGCCGACCCGATGGCACTGGTGCTAGCCAACGCGGCGTTCCAAGCCGCCGAGTTCATCGGTTGGCCCGAGGCGCGTATACCGATCGCCGAGGCGGCCATCTACATCGCCGGCGCCAACAAGAGCAACAGCGTTATCAAGGCCATCGATGCCGCGTTGGCGGATGTGCGATCTGGTAAAACAATTCCAGTCCCGAGCCACCTCAAGGACTCCCATTACTCCGGCGCGGAGAAACTTGGCCATGGCGAGGGGTACAAATACTCGCACGATTTTCCGGGGCACTTTGTGGCGCAGGATTACCTCGGGGCCAAGCGTCATTTTTACGAACCCACCGAGCAGGGTGTGGAAAAAAAGATCAAGGCCCGGGTCGATTATTGGCGAGAGCACTTCGCGAGATTGAGCGATGACCAAGGGGATAAACAGAAGTGACCTGTCAGAGGCCAAGCGCTTGGCCCGGCGGGTGGTGCGCTTGGCCGCGGAAGGTATGGCCCTTGGCCAAGCGGATGAGGATTCATCCGCCGCCTGTCGGTTAATTCTTAAATCAACCGTCTGGCAGCGAGCGAGCCGAGTAATGCTTTACGTCCCGATGAGGGGCGAATTAAATGTTAACTCACTCATAGAAAACGGGTTAAAAGACGATAAATTGATCGCCCTGCCCCGTTTTTCAGTTAGCAAAAACGCTTATGAGGCTTGCGGGATCGACAACTTGAGCGACCTTGTGCCGGGCAAATTCGGGGTACTCGAACCGCCACCCGATTGTCAAACAATGGACACGAAGCAACTCGACTTGGCGATTGTTCCCGGGGTAGCCTTCGCCGGCCTTGGTGGCAGACTTGGCCGTGGTGGAGGTTTCTTCGATCGATTGCTGACGGACATCCCCGCCAAAAAATGCGGCGTATGCTTCGAGCAGCAAGTTTATCCTGACGTGCCGGTGGAGAGGCACGATGTCAAAATGGACATGATTGCAACACCCAGCGGTTGGCTGATTCCCCCACCCTCTTAAGATTCCATGCAAAGCTTGGTAGCATCAGATCCTTGGTTATGGGGCGTCATGGTAGTGGCCGTGATCGTCGCCATGATCTGGATCCGCAAAGACCAGAAGCGGCAGATTCGGCGCGCCCTGCAAAGCACCGAAACATCCCTCAAGGAACATTCCCGCCGGGAAGCCGAGGTGCTGACCCGAAGCGCCCGGATGCTGACGCGGGAAGAGACTGATCGGTTGCGCGTTGAAATCGAGAATGCGATCGGTGCCGAGAGTGATGAGATTCGACAGCGAGAGAAGCGACTCGAGGAACGGGAGTCACTGCTTGACCAGCAGCTTCAATCACTGCTCGAGAGTGAAAAACAGCTTCAACAAAAGCAGACTACCGTTAACCAACTCGAAACCGACTTAAGCGACAAGCGCAAAACGGCGGAGCGCTTGATCGAAGAATACAAGGAGAGGCTCAACAAAATCACCGGATTGAGCCCGGACGATGCGCGGGAACAACTTTTTGGGATCATCGGCGATGAAACCAAAATGGAGGCTAGTCAAATTTCAAATGCAATCGTTAACGGGGCGAAGGACCATGCCGAGGAGAAGGCACGACGGATCATTGGACTGGCAATCCAGCGTTACTCCGGTGAACACACTTACGAAGCCACCACGGCCACGATCACGCTTAACGGAGATGAGGAGATCAAGGGGCGCATCATCGGCCGGGAGGGACGCAACGTCCGCGCCTTCGAGATGGCCACCGGTGTCACTGTATTAATTGATGACACGCCGAACACCGTCGTGCTGTCCGGGTTCGACCCAATCAAGCGTGATATCGCCAGGGAGTCGATGTCGCGACTCGTCAAAGACGGTAGGATTCATCCCACGCGGATCGAGGAAGTCGTGTCCAAGGTCACGGAGGAAAACGACTACAATTTAGCCAATGTCGGCGAAGAGGCGGCTCAAAAGGCCGGCGTCAGCACGCTCAACCAAGACGTGCTCTCCGTGCTCGGCAAACTCCGTTACCGGAGCAGTTACTCCCAGAATGTTCTGGCTCATTCGGTCGAGGTCGCGCACTTGATGGGATTGTTGGCTGCGGAAATGGGGTTGAATGTCGGTAAGGCCAAGCGGATTGGACTGCTCCACGACATCGGCAAGGCGATGTCCGAGGAAGCTGAGGGGCCTCACGCGATAGTTGGCGCGGATTTCCTCAAGCGAAACAACGAGCCGGAGGACGTTGTCAACGGTGTCGCATCGCATCATGGTGAGGTGCCCTACGAGTTCATCTGGGGCATCCTCGTCAGTGCCGCCGACGCCATCAGCGCCTCACGGCCGGGCGCTCGTTCGGAGACGATGACAGCCTATCTTCAGCGGTTCAAAAACCTGGAACGGATCGGGGCTTCGTTCGAGGGTGTTGAAAAATGTTATGCAGTTCAGGCCGGGAGGGAACTTCGAATCATCGTAAACCCAAAAAAAATCAGCGATGAAGAAAGTTACGATATCGCCAGGCAGATTGCGCGAAAGATAGAGGACGAATTGCAATACCCGGGGCAAATCCGCGTAACCATGGTTCGGGAAAACCGATTTGTTGAGTACGCCAAGTGAACAATAATCTTGTTCCAAATAAACCCGAGGTCAGAATCGTCCCTGAGGAGATAATTCGTGCCGGATTTTGTTGCAATTTATAAGGCCCTCCGTGCAGCCTTCCTAGCTGCCCTGCTCCTCCCGTCTGCTCTCCAAGCCAAAGACCCCCTGCCGGATGGATCACAACTGGCACGATCCATCCGAGAGTTGGTTCCGGAAAAGAACATGGTGATTAGAGCCACGATGGAAGTGATCTTGCGTGAAGGAAAACGACTCAACACCGACGTCGTCATTCAAGTTGAGAAACTTGGCAAAGCGGAGTGGCAGACAACTTACACGGCCAAGCGTGATGGGGAAATCTCCGAGTATTGGCGGGTGAGCCATGGGGTTGGGCAACGCAATCGCTACGAGAAAAAATCCGGCTTGGCCAAGCGGGCGGAAATTTATTACAGCCTTGCGAGGTCATCCTTCTTCATCGCCGACCTCGGTACGGATTTTCTCCATTGGCCTAACCAGGTTGCCCTGAAAACACAGCGGCGCAAAAGCCGGCTTTGCTACGTGCTCGAAAGCCGCAATCCCAAGCCGGCCAAGGGGGAATATCACCGGGTTGTTTCGTGGGTTGATAAAAAAACAGGAGGCATCCTTCTCGCCGATATTTACACGGAAGAGCCTAAGCCCGTGAAACGTTTTGCCGTCAAGGGTCTAACAAAAAAGAATGGCCAGTGGCAGGTGGATGAGATGGAAATGCGTGACACGAAAACCGGGGCACGGAGCCGACTTCACTTTCACTTGAAATGATTTTACGATGACTTTGCTTGTGGTAACGGTAGAGCGGCTTTTCGGGTTGATCCTGATTGGAGGGGTGGCCTTTGCTGTTCTCATTTACCTCATCCGCAAGCAGTTACGCAACCCGCAGAATGATCCGGTCAAGGTTATTGGGCTTTGGGTTTTATCCATCGTCGTTTTTTTTGGGATTGCGTATTCAGCGATAGCCGCGCAGGAGGGTTTTGCGTTGATATTCGTGCTCTTGGTTGCTGTTCCAATTGCCGTTTTGCTGGGGTTGGCTTGGACGCCCACCATCGCCAACACGCTTGTCTCCCCCCTGACGACGGCATTTTCCGGTGATGACACGGAGGCTTACGAGGGGCCCGCTTACGGACAGGCCTTGGCCAAGCGCAAACGGGGCCAATACGAGGGTGCGGTTGAAGCTGTTGAGATCCAGTTGGAACAGTACCCTGGCGACTTCGATGGCCTGATGCTCAAGGCGACCATTCAAGCGGAAAACCTCGACGACTTGCCGACGGCGGTGGCGATCATTCAGGAAACGTTGGACGACCCTGAAAAGGTAAGATTCAACCTGCCGGTCGCGTTGAACAAAATGGCTGATTGGCAATTGGGGATCGCCGGAGACGCGACGGCGGCCAAGCGGACGTTGGAGCAAATCCGGGAGGCGTTGCCGGGGACTCAGGCAGCGCAGTTTGCCTCACAACGAATCGCGAGTCTCGACGCATCAGAGGAGAGCGAGGCGGTCGCCGAGGATTTCAACGAGTCGTACCGTAATCTGGCTGAGGAATCTGCATCGAAGGATAATTTCAAAGGGCCACTTGAAACACCAAAAGCCGTCGAGGTTGATGCACTTCAGACCGACGAGGCCAAGCTGCAAACGTGCCTCCGCAGGGTCGCCTTGCACCCAGACTCGATTAATAACCGGGAGGAATTGGCGGCACTGTATCATGGGCACTTGAGTCAACCCACACTGGCGATACAGCAATACGAGCATCTTTTGACGTTGCCCGGAACGACGGTTCACCAAAAAACAGCCTGGCTCAACAAGGTTGCTGACATTCAGCTCAAGAGCGGCGAAACGTACGAGACGATTCGCGCAACCTTGGAGCTAATCGTTTCGCTGGATCCAAATGCAGCCCCAGCGGC
>JABGZB010000119.1 GCA_018674955.1 Verrucomicrobiota bacterium
CACTTCTCCGGGTCGCGCAGCCAGCGGCGGATGATCGGGCGGTCCACCCCGGGGATCGCGATGTCGTGCAGCGCCGCCGCCTGATAAAGCGCCGCGGCGGCAATTTTTTCCAACTGCAAACTTTCAGCCACGGTCTTGACGAGTGCCATGGTGCGGATGGCGTTGCTTTTCAGGTTCGGGTGGAATACGTAAAGCATCTCGATCATCGCCTGCATGATCGTTCCCGCGTCGCCATCCCCTGCAACGACCGCTGCTTGCGTCGCCTGGACGACCGCTGCGCCTCCGCCTTCTTTGCCCCCTCCGGATGCGACCATTTTCTCCAAGTCTCGAACCGTCCTCTCCAAGTCGTTCTTTTCCAAGGTGAGGGAAGTGTTTTTCTCCGCGAGCTGGAAGGTGTCCGCAGCGGTCTTGAGGGTCAGGATCAAATCTTCAGTCAGCCACGGCTTGGTGATGTACCTGTAAACCAACCGATCCTTGACGGCGGACTGGACGGCATCGTCGTTCACACGGCTGGTGAGCAGCAGGCGCGTGGCGGTGGGGACTTCCTTTTGGGCGATCTCGAGAATTTCTAGACCCTCCTTGCTGCCGCACTTGTCATCCGCGATCACCAGACCCACCGAGCCTCCCTTCATCATGTTGATGGCTTGGCTGGGATCCTTGTGGGTGATGACAATGTAACCCAGCGACCTCATGATCTCGCCGAGCGAGTCGATAATGATCTCGTTCTCCTCAACCAGCAGGGCGCGTATATCTTGTTGTTTTTTCTTAATCGCCATTTCGAAAACCAAATGCGAGCCTCGAACCAAAGTCCGAGAAAATCAAGCCAAGGAAAGCACGGTTTGTGCCGCGGGAGCCTGTGAGGGCTGATTTCCTCGCCGCTTGGCCACCGGGCCGGTAGGCTCCCGGCATGGCAACAAGGGTCAGGGTGGCTGTGCTGGGCGTGGGCTCGCTAGGCCAGCAGCATGCACGTATTTACGCCGAAATGCACCGACAAGAGGCCGTCGAGCTCGTCGGTGTGTACGACACCGACCCCGCCCAAGCCAAGGCGATCGCCGAAAAACACGACACCACCGCACTTGGCTCAATCGAGGCCGCCGCCGCTGCTGCTGACGCCTTGAGCATCGTTACGCCCACCGTCACCCATCACACCTTGGCCAAGCCGCTGCTCGAGTTGGGCAAACATTTGCTCGTCGAAAAACCGATGACCGACAACGCTGCGCAGGCGGCTGAGCTGGTCAGCCTGGCCAAGCGGCACGACTGCGTGCTGCAAGTCGGCCACATCGAGCGGTTCAACCCGGTCTTCAACTATCTGCAGCAGGCCGCCCGCGAGCCGCGCTTCATTGAGTCGCACCGGCTCTCGCCCTTCCCGGCGCGCAGCATGGACATCGGCGTGGTGCTCGACCTGATGATCCACGACCTCGACATCGTACTCGCCTTCGTGCGCTCGCCGGTCGAGCACGTCGATGCCGCCGGCGTGCGGGTGCTCAGTGAGTCGGAGGACATCGCCAACGCGCGGCTGCGTTTCGCCAACGGTTGCGTCGCCAACCTCACCGTCAGCCGCGTCAGCCCGGAGAGCCTGCGAAAAATCCGCGTCTTCAGCGGGGGCGACGAACCTGGCTACGTGTCGCTCGATTACCGCGAGCAAAAGGGCTACCACTACCGCCTCGCCCGCGACGACGAACAGGAATCGTCTATGCTCAAGAAAATCTTCGCCGGCAAGGACAGCGCCATCGTCAGCCAGTTCGGCGGCAGGCGAGTCGTCCGCGAGCCGGTGCCGATCCAGCGTGAGGAACCTCTCAAGGTCGAGCTGGAAAGTTTCATTCGGTGCGTCGCCGAAAAACAGGAGCCGCTCGTAAGCGGCGAGTCGGCGCGGCAAGCCATCGAGTTGGCGCTCGAAATCACCCGCCAAATTCAGGCACAAAACGACTAATTTTCTTCCCGGATGAAAAAACGGCGTTCGCTTAAAATCGGCTTGGCGGTGCTGGCCGTGCTGGCGCTATTGCTCATCGTGACTCAGCGCGACCGCGGGCCGGAGGTCGGCGGCCGGCCGCTCGAGGAGTGGGTGCAGGATTTGCTCGTCACCGCCGCCCCCGACCGCCGAGCCGCCGCGCATGCCGCTGTGGCGAAACTCGGCACCAATGCCCTCCCGTGGCTGCAACTGGCGGTGCGCCACACCGACACGGTCTGGAAACAGCCCCTGCTTGGCGTGGTCAAAAAAGTGCCGGGCATCGACCGGCGCGACCTCCTGCGCTGGGTGAATCTTTACGAGCGCTCGGAAATCCGCGCTGGCGGCGTGGCTGGCCTGGCCGCGCTTGGCCAAGCGGCGGTGCCGGCCATCCCCGACTTGGTCACGGCACTCGGCGACTCCGAGCAGTTGGTTCACAACAACGCCCTCGCCGCGCTGCGCCGGCTGGGTTCGCTGTCGCTGAGCGAGATCACCAATCGGCTTGGCCAAGCGGAAGGTGGGTACCGCACGCGGATGCTGCACGTGCTGCGAAACATGAAGTCGGACGCCGTCGCCGCTGCTCCCGCGTTGGTAAAAATTATCGAGGCCAAGCCGGGCAGCGACGAAGCCAACGCCGCCGTCGCCGCGCTGTCGGCGATGGGTCACCGGGCCGTCCCGGCGGTGATGCTGCTCGTCGCCAGCGAGCGGTACGAGTTGCGGGTGGTTGGCTTCGACGCGCTTCAGCGGCTCATGCCCGCCGAGCACGGCTTGTGGGAGGCACTGCGCGGGACGTTTCAACTCGGCGGCGAACGGGAGGCGCGGATCCTTGTCGCGCTGCGGGATGTATGGGGCGAGCCGGGCGCGGACACCCCGACGCTCTCGGCGGCGGTGCTTCGTGGCACGGCGAAATCCCGCGCGGCGGGAATTTTTTTGATGGGTGAAGCTGCTCGGCCGGGAAACGTCTACGCCCGCAAGCTGCGAAAGTTGCGCGACCAAAAAAACGAGTCCGGCCAGGCGGCGCTCGAGGCCGCGCTGCGAAAACTCAAGGCGGCGGAGGCTACCGCTTCAGGGTCGCCGGGCGGGGTGAAAACATCTTCAGACTGATCCCTCGATCGTTGGTCTCTGCGCCGTAAACGGTGAAGTCAAAGTACTTCGCGATTTTTGAGCCCGTTGGCAGCAGCGAGAAATCAAGCCACTCGCTCAGGCTGACTTCGCCAAAGCCATCCATTGGGATCATGCTGAAAATCATGTCGAACTGGTCGGCATTGTCGCGGAGGGTGTCCATCGCGCTGAGCACCATGTCGCGGTCGTTCTGGTAGCTGAAGAATCCGGAGTCCATTCCGCCTACCGATGTCGCCGCTGTTGCCAGCCCGTCGCGCTTGGCAAGGCTGCCCATCGTCTTGCCGTCGAGGAACATCTGCAGCAAGTCGGCGTCGGTGGACACCGCCATGTAGCCGTCCCGGGCAGCA
>JABGZB010000007.1 GCA_018674955.1 Verrucomicrobiota bacterium
AATTTAATCACAATTCCGCCTGCCCGGGCAATGCCGATGGTGGGTGCTGTTTTCTTCTTCTTTGGCTTGGGTCGCCAAGTTGCCTATTCGCCGAAGCTGGAATGGTTTTTTAATCCACTGTCTGTTGGCAGCCGACTGCGGGCTGAAGCAGGCGCCTTAAATCAGAGCAAACAACACCACACTCTACCGGCCGAGTGAGGGGAAGACAGCAAGCACACTTTGGCTGAAAGTGTTGGGGTGGCCTTCGTTGGGTTGAATTGGGCCGGGCGTAGTTCGACCATTTTTGATAGCTCTGGCCAAGGTGGCGACGAGATCTTGCACCAGTTTGGGGTGCTTGGCCTGCAGGTTGTTTTGCTCGGTGGGATCGGAGTTCAGGTCGTACAACTGCACAGGTGGAAGGGACTTGTTTTTCTTCGCGGCAGCCGGCTTGGGCGCACTCCAGCCGCCGGAGCCGGGGCAGAGGGTGAGTTTCCATTTGCCTCGGCGGATGGCGAACGAGCCGTTGATCGAGTGGTGGATGGTGAACGGCCGCCGCTTGGCCGCCGCTTGGCCAAGCAGGGCGGGGAGGAAAGAGAACGAATCCTCGGCGGCATTGGACGGGATGGCGGTGCTTTTTCCGATCACGTCGGCGACTGTGGCGAAGAGATCCGCCGTGCAGATAGTTTGTGGATTGCTGGTGCCGGCCTTGACGCGACCCGGCCAACGGACGAGAAACGGCACGCGGTGGCCGCCCTCGAAAATGTCGGCTTTGTGTCCACGCCAGTCTGCGTTGGGTTTGTGGCCCTTGGCCACGAGCGCCGGGATTTTCGCCGCCGGTGAGCAGCCGTTGTCTGTGGCGAAAATGACGATCGTGTTCTCCGTCAGGCGATGGCGGTCGAGCGCTTGCAGCACTTGGCCAACAACCCAGTCGGTCTCCATCAGAAAATCGCCATACTTGCCTAGGTCGGATTTGCCCTGCCACGGTTTCGACGGAACGATCGGCGTGTGAGGACTGCTCAACGGCAGGTAGAGGAAAAACGGTTTGTCGCGTTCCCCGGCGCGGGCGTCGATGAATGCGTCGGCTTCGCGGGCAAAGTCGCGCAGGCAATTTATCGCCTCGAAATCCTCCGCGCACGGGCCGGGCCGGTGAAACGCCTTGGTCACCGTCGCCCAGGCGGTCGGCTTGTCGTTCTGCAAGTAAACATACGGAAACATGTCGAGCGACGCGGGAATGATGAACGATTCGTCAAAGCCGATAGCCAACGGGCCGCCGCTGACCTTTTTGCCGTAGTCAATTTGCCAGCCGTCGCCTTTGGTTGGGCCGGTCTTGGCCTTGCGCTTTTCATCGTTGGGCAGCATTTGCCAGCCAAGGCCAAGATGCCACTTGCCAACCACCGCTGTGTGGTAGCCGTTCTGTTGCAAGAACTTCGGCGCGGTGAGCCGGTCAGTGGCGATGAGAGGCTCGGACATCCCCCAAAGGACGCCTTTCTTCAACGTACTCCGCCAATTGTAGCGGCCGGTGACGATGCCGTAGCGCGTGGGTGTGCAGACGGACGACGTCGTGTGGGCGTCGGTGAAGCGCATGCCTTCGCGCGCCAATCGGTCACAATGTGGCGTTCTCGCCTTGCCACCGGCGTGCGAGAGATCGCCGTAACCCAAATCGTCGGCAAGAATGAAAATAACATTCGGCTTGTCGGCGGCTTCCGCTGTGGTGAGACAAAACAGGGAAAACACAGCGAGAACCGGCAAATTGCGGTAAATCATCCGCTATCTCTAGCGTACCAAACTGTTTTAGGCAAGGCCGCTTCAACTACCCATCATTTCGATGATGCGGGGCAGCGCATCACCCATAAATGACAAAAGTAAACAATAACATTATAAAAAGTATTTTTCGGAAATCGACTTGACAAAGTCTCGGTGGTTTGTGAGTTTTCGCCGGTTATTTATACTTTTTACAACGCCTATCTATTATAATCATGATAAAACAAACTAGCTTAAGTGTAGTTATCGCCCTGTTGTTTGCCTTGGCGGTAGGAATGCCTTCCTTGAAGGCGCAGGAATTGTCGCTAAGCGAAGCGGACATGCAGTACGACGCGCAGGGAGCGAGCATTACGGCTGACGGGGATGCCTCGGACTGGGCGGATGCAGAGTTTAAGAGCCAGATTCCGTTTGAGAAGGGCGGGGAGCTGGTGTTGTTTGAG
>JABGZB010000120.1 GCA_018674955.1 Verrucomicrobiota bacterium
CAAGATGCAGGCCGACCTGCACGTGTACCGGCTTGACGACGAGTTGATCCTCGACTTCGAGCCGGGCCTGCTGGATGCCGTGACCGAGCGACTCGAGAGCCACGTCGTCGCCGACCAAGTCGAACTCATCGACGCCTCGCCGCACTTTGGCCTGCTCAGTTTGCAGGGGCCGAAGACGGCGGATGCGCTGGCGTCGCTTGGCTTGGCCTTGCCCGGGGAACCGTTCGCGCACGCCAAGTCGCCGCTCGACGGCTTGGGCGAAGTTTACGTCATGAACAACGGCAGATACGGCACCGCCGGTTGCGACCTGTACATTTCCACTGGGCACTTGGGCGAGGCCGCCGCGCGCTTGGCCAAGGCGGTCGAAGGGCAGGGAGGCCGCTTGGCCGGTTGGCAGGCCACCGAGATCGCGCGGGTCGAGGCAGGCATCCCGCGATTCGGCATCGACATGGACAACAAAACTCTGCCGCCCGAGGCTGGCCTCGAGACCCGAGCTATCAGTTACACGAAGGGCTGCTACATCGGGCAGGAAATTATCGCACGAATCCGCACCTACGGCCGCGTCAACCGAACCCTCGTTGGTTACCGATTGGAGGCCGACTTGGCCCCCGGAACTCAACTCACAGACGACTCCGGCAAGACGGTTGGCACGCTGACCAGTGTGATCGAGTCACCGCGGTTTGGCCCGATTGCCCTTGGCTTGGCCAAGCGCGGCAGTGAAACCTCCGGCCAAGTCTTGACCTCACGAGAGCCTGTCCAAGGCCAGGCCACCGTCGCCGAAATCCCTTTTCGCTGACCCGAAGCGCTTGGCTTATTCGCTGGGGGGATGGAGTTGTTTCTCGGAATGGGCGATGATGGCGCAGACGGCGGCATCGCCCGTGACGTTGGTCGTGGTTCGCAGCATGTCGAGGATGCGATCCACGCCGAGGATGAGCGCAATGCCTTCCCCGGGAATACCCACGGCCTCAAGGATGATGACCAGCATGATGATCCCGGCCCCGGGTACAGCGGCGGTGCCGATGGAAGCCAGCACGGCGGTGATGACGATGGTGAGTTGGTCGCCCATGTCGAGCGACATGCCGGAGGCCTGGGCGATGAACACTGCCGCGACCGCTTGGTAAAGGGCCGTGCCGTCCATGTTGATGGTCGCGCCAAGCGGGAGGACGAACGAGGTCGTTTCCTTTGAGGTACCTAGTTTCTCTTTGCACTGGCGCATGGTGACCGGCAGCGTGGCTCCGCTCGAACTAGTGGAGAATGCGAGCAGTTGTGCCGGTGCGATCGCCTTGAAGAATTGCGGAATCTTCAGCGGCGTTAATAGCTTAAGCAGCCCAAGGTAAACGATGGAGATGTGCAGCAGCAGCCCGATAATCACGGCGATGCAATAGTAGCCGAGCGCTCCGAGTACCGCCCCGATTTGCCCAAGGTCGGCTTGGCCGTCTTCGCCGATTGCGAGGCTGGTGATGGTTTTTGTAATGAGCGCGAAGACGCCGATGGGTGCCATGAGCATGATCATGTTCACCAGCTTGATGACCACCGCCTGCATGCCCTCGAACAGCGAGAGCACCGGCTTTCGATGCTCGCTGCTCACTTGCACCAACGAAATGCCGATGAGCAATGAAACGAAGACGAGTTGCAGCATGTTTCGGTTGCTCGATGCCGAGCCGAAAAAGTTGTCCGGCACCATGTCCACCAACGGCTGCAGCGGGCCGCGTTGGCGGGCGGCTTCGGTGCTGTCGCCCTTGGCCTTGTCGGCGGCGTTGGCTTGGAATTGTGCCTCGAGCTTGGCCTTGGTTGCTTCTGGGAGCTGGGCTCCGGGTTGGAGGACGTTGACCACCAGCAGGCCGATGGTCACGGCGACGGCGGTGGTGGCAATGTATAGGCCAATGGTTTTGCTGCCCATCCGGGACAGTTTCTTAAAATCGGACAGTGACGCCACGCCGGCGACGAGGGAGGTGAGCACCAGCGGCACGGCAATGAGCTTGAGCAGGTTCATGAAGATGTCGCCGAACGGGACAACCCAGTTCGTTGCAAACCCGGTCCATTGGAATTGCGCGGCGGCAATGCCGTA
>JABGZB010000121.1 GCA_018674955.1 Verrucomicrobiota bacterium
CAAGATGCAGGCCGACCTGCACGTGTACCGGCTTGACGACGAGTTGATCCTCGACTTCGAGCCGGGCCTGCTGGATGCCGTGACCGAGCGACTCGAGAGCCACGTCGTCGCCGACCAAGTCGAACTCATCGACGCCTCGCCACACTTCGGTTTGCTCAGTTTGCAGGGGCCGAAGACGGCCGATGCGCTGGCGTCGCTTGGCTTGGCCTTGCCCGGTGAACCGTTCGCGCACGCCAAGTCGCCGCTCGACGATTTTGGCGAAGTTTACGTGATGAACAACGGCAGGTACGGCATTGCCGGTTGCGACCTGTACATTTCCACTGGGCACTTGGGCGAGGCCGCCGCGCGCTTGGCCAAGGCGGTCGAAGGGCAGGGAGGCCGCTTGGCCGGTTGGCAGGCCACCGAGATCGCGCGGCTCGAGGCAGGCATCCCGCGATTCGGCATAGACATGGACAACAAAACTCTTCCGCCCGAGGCCGGCCTCGAGACCCGAGCCATCAGTTACACGAAGGGCTGTTACATCGGGCAGGAAATTATCGCACGAATCCGCACCTACGGTCGCGTCAATCGAACCCTCGCTGGTTATCGCTTGGATGCCGACTTGGCCCCCGGAACTCAACTTACTGACGATTCCGGCAAGACCGTTGGTACTCTCACCAGCATTGTCAACTCACCACGGTTTGGCCCGATCGCCCTCGGCTTGGCCAAGCGCGGCACTGAAACCCCCGGCCAAGTCTTGACCGCACGGGAGCCTGCCCAAGGCCAGGCCACCGTAGCCGAAATCCCTTTTCGCTGACCCGTAGCGCTTGGCTTATTCGCTGGGGGGATGGAGTTGTTTCTCGGAATGGGCGATGATGGCGCAGACGGCGGCATCGCCCGTGACGTTGGTGGCGGTTCGCAGCATGTCGAGGATGCGATCCACGCCGAGGATGAGCGCAATGCCTGCGGTGGGTACGTTTATTGCCTCTAGAATAATCACCAGCATAATGATGCCCGCGCCGGGGACAGCGGCGGTGCCGATCGATGCCATCACGGCGGTGAGTATAATTGTGATTTGTGCCCCCAGATCGAGCGGTATGCTGTATGCTTGCGCGATGAATACCGCAGCGACGGCTTGGTAAAGGGCGGTGCCATCCATGTTGATGGTTGCGCCAAGTGGTAGGACGAAGGAGGTTGTTTCCTTTGAGGCGCCCAGTTTCTCTTTACACTGGCGCATGGTGACCGGCAGCGTGGCGCCGCTGGAACTGGTGGAGAAGGCGAGCAGTTGCGCCGGCGCGATCGCCTTGAAGAATTGCGAAATTTTCAATGGTGTAAAAAGCTTCAACAAACCAAGGTAAACAATGGTGGTGTGAAGCAGCAGGCCAATGATGACCGCGATGCAGTAGTAGCTGAGCGCCCCAAGTACCGTCCCGATCTGCCCAAGGTTGGCCTCGCCCCCTTCGCCTACGGCGAGGGTGGTGATGGTTTTTGTGATGAGCGCGAAGACGCCGATGGGTGCCATGAGCATGATTATATTGACCAGCTTGATGACCACTGCCTGCATTCCTTCGAACAGCGAAAGGACCGGCTTTCGATGTTCGTCGCTTACCTGCACCAGCGCGATGCCAATGAGCAGTGACACAAAGACGAGTTGGAGCATGTTACTGTTGCTCGATGCCGAGCCGAAAAAGTTGTCAGGAACCATGTCTATGAGCGGCTGCAACGGGCCACGTTCATCAATGATCTTGGCAGTTTCTTCCTTACTTTCTGCCTTGGATTTGTAATCGGCTTTAAGTTCCTCTTGGGTATCATCTAGCTCGGCTAGCTTGGCACCGGGTTGGAGGGTGTTGACAACCAGTAGGCCAATGGTCACGGCGACGGCGGTGGTGGCAATGTATAGGCCAATGGTTTTGCTGCCCATCCGGGACAGTTTCTTGAAATCGGACAGTGACGCCACGCCGGCGACGAGTGAGGTGAGCACCAGCGGCACGGCAATGAGCTTGAGCAGGTTCATGAAGATGTCGCCGAACGGGACAACCCAGTTCGTTGCAAACCCGGTCCATTGGAATTGCGCGGCGGCAATGCCGTAGACCAGTCCGAGGATCATCCCGAGGATGATCTGCCAGTGGAGTTTCCGGTACCATTTCATGCCTGAATGACCGGGAGGGTACGGGGGAAGCCGTAGAGAGAGAAGAACTTTAGGCGTCGTCGGCCGCTGGTTTGTCTTTGTTGGCGAGCTGTTTTTCCAGTTCGCGGACGCGCTTGATCAACTCGGGGAGTTGTTGGGCGGCGATGAGTTGTCGTTTGGCTTGAAAATTGGGGATCGCGGGGAAGCCCATGTACTGCTTGCCGCCCTCGAGATTATTCAGCACCGTAGACTTGGCAGCGATCATGGCTTTCGGTCCGATTGTGGTGTGCCCGCGGATTCCCACTTGACCTCCGAGCATAGAGTATTCACCGATTTGGGCGCTGCCGCCGATACCATTTTGGGCGACGATAATGCAGTGTTTACCAATGACGACGTTGTGGGCTATCTGCACGAGGTTGTCGATCTTGGTGCCTTCGCCGATGAGGGTGTCACCGAGTGCGCCTCGATCAACAGTGCAGTTGGCCCCGATCTCCACGTCGTTCTCGATCACAACGCCGCCGACTTGCGGGATTTTGCGGTGATGATCCTGATCAAAAACATAGCCGTAGCCATCGGAGCCGATGACGGTGCCGGCGTGAATGCGGACACGGTCGCCGATGCGGCACTGCGAGTAAATTGTGACGTTGGCAAACAGGCGCACCGATTGGCCAAGCACCGATTGATCGCCGACGGTGCAGTTGGCCTCGAGCACAGATTGGTCCCCGATGGCGGCACTTTCGCCGATGACGCAGTTCGGCCCGATGTACGCGGTATCGGCGACGTTGGCTGAATCGGCAATGATAGCGGTCGGGTGGATGCTGGGTGGAAATTCTTTCTCTGGAAAGAGCATCGGCAGCACACGGGCGAAGGCGATCCGGGCATTCTTCACGCGGATGACTGTCTTGGTCTCGGAGGCGAATTCTTCAGGGGCAAGGATGGCGCTCGCTTGGCTCTCCTCGGCCAAGCGGAAGTATTTTTCGTTCTCGGCGAAGGTGAGGTCGCCCGGCTTGGCCACGTCGGCTTGGGCAAAGCCGGCCAACTCGATGTTGCCGTCGCCAACGGCTTCTCCCCCGACTTGTTCGGCGATCTCGTTGGCGGTGAATTTCACAGGGACTCAGATGTTGCGCTCTTCGATGATGGCGTTGTTTTCGCCAAGGACGATGATGCGAGGCTTGTGGCTCGGCGCGGACTTCTCGTCGAGCAGGGCAAAGACCATGATGGTCAATCGGTCGCCCGCTTGGCCAAGGTGGGCGGTGGCACCGTTAAGGACGATGTTGCCGGAGCCGCGTTTTCCGGGGATCGCGTAGGTCTCGAACCGTTTGCCGTTGGCCATGTTGCCGCAGACAACGCGCTCGAACGGGAGAAGTCGCACCTTGGCCATCAAGTCATGGTCAATGGTGAGGCTGCCTTCGTATTCCACGTTGGCATCGGTCACCAACGCCCTGTGTAATTTTCCCTTGAGCAGATGAATCTGCATGGTCATCTATAACTTGGTTCACAAGCCACCGTTGACTTGTCGCACGGCACCCACTATAAATCGCGTCCGCTCTGAGGCAAACATCTTTCAATAAATCAGTTCGTTTAACCTAAAATTATGAGTAGAAAAATTCGTTACGGAATGGTCGGTGGCGGTCGCGGCGCATTCATCGGCGGGGTGCACCGCATCGCCGCAAACATGGATGGCCAGATCGAGTTGGTGTGCGGCGCGTTTTCGTCCAGCCCCAGCAAATCCAAGGCCAGCGGCAAGGACTTCTTCCTTCCGGCCCGGCGCTGCTACGGAACGTTTGAGGAGATGATTGCCAGGGAGGCCGCACTACCGGCGGAGGAGCGTATGGATTTCGTGTCCATCGTCACGCCTAACCACATGCATTTTCTGCCTGCCAAGATGGCGTTGGAAAATGGCTTTCACGTGTTGAGCGACAAGCCGGCGACGTTCAACCTCAAGGAAGCCAAGGCCATCGAAAAGTTGGTGAAAAAATCCCGCTGCCTTTACGGCCTCACGCACAACTACACCGGTTACCCACTCGTGAAGGAGGCGCGCGACATGGTTGCCTCCGGTAAACTGGGTAAAATCCGCAAGGTTGTCGTCGAGTACCCACAGGGCTGGCTCGCCACTCGGCTGGAAACGACCGGCCAGAAACAGGCCGGCTGGCGTACTGACCCCAAGCGGAGCGGTGCCGCTGGCTGCATCGGCGACATCGGCACGCACGCTGAGAACCTGGCTGAGTACATCACCGGCCTGAAAATAAAGGAACTCGCCGCTGATCTGACGGCTTTCGTCAGCGGCCGCAAACTCGATGACGACGGCAACGTTCTGCTGCGATTTACCGGGGGCGCCAAGGGCGTGTTGCACAGTTCACAGATTTCCGTGGGCGAGGAAAACAACCTCAACATTCGGGTGTATGGTGAGCGCGGTGGACTCGAGTGGCACCAGAACGAGCCGAACACCATGCTTCTCAAGTGGCCCGACCAGCCGATGCAGGTTTACCGCACCGCCAACGGTTACCTCGGCGCTGCCGCTGCCAACGCCGCCCGCACCCCGCCGTCGCATCCCGAGGGCTACCTCGAGGCGTTCGCGAATATTTACGTCAACTTCGCCAACCACATCCGCGCCAAGCTCGATCGACGCAAGCTGGCCAAGGACGACCCCGCGCTAGACTACCCGAAAATCAAGGATGGCATCCGGGGCATGGCCTTCATTGAGGCTGTCGTTAAGTCGTCGAAAAACAACGCCCGCTGGACCAAGCTGGGGTGAACTCGGTGGTGAGTGCCGCCGCTTGGCCAAGCGCTTGTTTGACATGGCAACCATTGGAGTAGGAATCATCGGCTGCGGCGGCATTGCGTTGCAGAATCATCTTCCGGGACTGGAACTCTGTCCGGACACAAGGTTGGTGGGGTTGTGTGACAATAGCGCCGAAGTACTCGAACGCGCCGTTCAGCAAACTGGCGTCCCGGTCCACACGCAGGATTACAAAGAACTCGTTCAACGCGACGATATTCACGCCGTGATCATCGCCACGCCAAACCTCACCCACGCGCGGATGGCAATTGCCGCCGCCAAAAACGGCAAGCACATCCTCTGCGAAAAACCGCTTGGGATGAACCGGCAGGAGACGCTCGACATGTTCCGTTGCGCCAGCGAGAACAACGTCCGCCACATGACCGCGTTCACCTATCGCTTTGTGCCGGCGATGCGCTACATGAAACATCTCGTCGAGAACGGCGATATCGGTCAACCGTATCACATTCGCACCTGCCGTCTTCAGGACTGGGGCGACCGCAGCATCGGCTGGCGGCAGCTTAGCCACATGGCCGGCTCGGGCGAACTGGGCGACATGCTTTCGCACAGGCTCGACTATGCGCATTTTCTCATTGGCGACATGAAACGCCTCACCGCCGATACACGCCGATTCATCGACGATAGGCAGGGGCTCGAGTCCAATCTCGAGGACTGGGTCACCGTGATCGCTGAATTTGAAAACCAGGCAACCGGCGTGCTTGAGAGCAGCAAGTTGGCCACGGGTCGTGGTGAGGGTGCTCGAAGTCAGGATTATTGCGAGATCAACGGCAGCGAGGCAACGATGGTGTTCCAACTCGCAAACCCCAACCAATTTCAAATCGCGCGCAGAGGCCAGGCCGGCCTGGAGACAGTCGATATTCCCCGTGAGTTCCTCACTTGGCCGGGCAGCAGCCGAGATCCTTCGCAGGGCGATCCCGGCATCGCCTTTCGATGGGATCAGGATTTCGAGTTCATCGACGCCATTCAAAACCAGCGCGAGTGCAATCCGTCCTTCCTCCAGGGCGCACGTGTTCAATCCGTAATGGACCTTGCGCTCAAGGCGGCTGCCGAGAAAACCTGGTTCGACGTGGAGTACCCCGAGGGCTAGGTCATGCGACATCGGTTGGCCAAGCTGATTTGTCTGTTTGCGCTCGGCTTAACGGCTTTTGACCAAATGCGAGCCGCGGATCGTAGCTTGGCCAAGCCTTCGTACGATTCTTGCAACTGTTTCCAACCGTCAGCTAAGTTGAGTCTTAGCCGTTTTCTTTGCCTAGTGCGACCAAGTCTGAACCGACAACCATCTTACCCTCGCAGACTAACGAATGCACTAGACCAGTTTGGATAACTCGATCAGCTTCGACAAGCTCACCCCGTGGGCTCGTACCACCAAGGTTTTGGAGCGCTCGTGCCACGAGAGGAAGGTGATGCTTATTTGCCGGATGGCCAGGAGCCGCCGAGGGCTTGGATCAGCCGGACGGTGGCGAGGAGGCGTTCGCTGGTGAGCGTGCTTTCGCGGGCGGCGGTCTGCAGGCGAACACGTTCCGCGGCGATGAAGTCGAAGTAGTTTGTGAGGCCGGTATCAAATCGTTTCCTTGCCGCTTCTGCGGCCTCCGTGGCGGCCTGTAGTGCTTGACGTTGGAGGGTGATTTCACGCGAATAGCTTCTGGCGTCAAGCAGCGCGTCATCGACCTCTTTCACGGCGGTCAGGAAAGCGGCTTTGAAGTTGGCCGCCGCTTCCCGGAACTGGGCCTTGGCCTGGGCAACCGCCGCCTTGCGCAAGCGATACTGAAATATCCCGATATCCACTTCCGGTCCGAGATCGAACAGAGTGCTGTCCGCTGCGAAGAGGTTGTCCGCCTTCAGACTGGCGATGCCGCCGCCGCCGACGAGGCTAATTTGGGGGAGGAAGTTCGCCTTGCGAATGCCCACCTGAAGGGCGGCGGATCGCAGTTGCCGATCGGCGGCGAGGAGATCTGGGCGCAACGCTAGCAAATCGGAGGGTAACCCTACGGGGATGTCGGGAATTCCCGGCAGGAGCGCGGGTTCCAGATTCGAGAGCTCGGACGGAATGGTCTCGGTCAGTTCAGCGATCGCGTGCAACAGCCTGCCAGTGTTGCGCCGGGAGGCTTCGAGGGCGGTCGCGGCGTTCTGCAGTTCCAGTTGGGCGTTGGCGACCTCGGCCTGCACTCCCTGTCCCATCCGGAGTCGTGCCTTCTGCATTTCCAGATTCTCGGCAGCGAGATCGTTGGACCGTTGCAGCAGGCTCAATTCCGTGTGGGCGGCGCAATGAGCGAAGTATTGTTGGGCCAGGCTCGCTTGCAGGGAGAGCAACACGTTGTGATAGTTGACGGCTTCGGCCTCGGCGCGGAGGCGTTCGCGTTTCACCGATGCCCGGACGCGGCCCCACAGGTCGAGTTCCCAACTGGCACTCGCGCCGAGCATGAACCGGTTGTACTCCGGCGTCGCGATGGGAAAGAGCAGGTTGTTGATCGAGTCGCGCCGGCGCCCTCCGCTGAGGTTGCCGCGAACGGTCGGGTAGGTAGGGGCGCGGGTGATGCCCATGGCGGCAAAACTCTGATCAACACGGGCTAACGCCGCTTCGGCGTCCGGGTTGGCAGCGTTCAGATTCGTGATCAGTTGATTCAAGGTGGGGTCATTGAACAGGGTCCACCATTCCGAATTGTCCAGTCGGCCCGGTGTGCTGTCCGTATGTTTGAATGATCCGTCCGCCGTGGGAATTTGTTCATTGGCGTCAGGACTCATTTGCTCGGTGACGGAGCGGCATCCGACGAAGATGACAAATGGCAACAACAAGAGGGGGAGCAACCGTGATCTGATTCTCATGACGCCACCTCCGGCGAGGGCTTCTGTGGTTTGAAGGCGGCGAAGAAGATGCTCAGTACCGCGGGAACGAGAATGAGGGTGAAGATGGTGGAGATCAGTAGCCCCCCCACCACCACCGCACCCAATCCCCGGTAGAGTTCCGATCCGGCACCGGGGAGGAGAACTAACGGGAGCATGCCGCCCACGGAGGTGAGCGAGCTCATCAGAATCGGACGGACGCGTGTGCGGACGGAGGCGATGATGGCCTGGTCCGGGGTTTCTAGATGCCCTTTCGGATCGGCCATGAAGTTGAAGGCCTGATGGATGATGAGGATAGCGTTGTTGACCACGACGCCCGCCAGCAATACGAATCCGAGGATACTGAGCATATCGAGGTTCTGGACCGGCATGTAGTGATCCATGACGCTCCATTGATGGACAATGGCCAGACCGGCAAAGCCTCCGAGCGTGGCCAGCGGGACGGTAAGCATGATGACAATCGGCGAACTCCAACTCTGGAACAAGACCACTAGGACCAGATAAACCACGAGGAAGGCTAGGAACATTGTGCTCAGGAATGTTCCGGCAATGCTGCCATCGCCGAGCAGTGCGGTCTTGATCTCGTTCAACTTGCCGGCCGACCCGGAAAGACCGATGTCAATGCCGGGTGCGATCGCACCTTGTTTGCGCAGGCCGGCGACGATTTCGTTGACCTGATCGATCGCCGTCTCGAGGGGTAGCCCGGGCTGCGGCGTGAACTGCAAGGTCACCGCGCGCGAACGATCGACGTGGCGAATCTCGTCCGGACCTAGAACCCGTTCCACCGAAGCCACGGTGCGCAGATCTATGACGTGGCCGGTTGGGGTCGCGAGCGGGGCGTTGAGAATTCCATCGATGGGGTTGTCGGCAAAGGAGTGTTTACTAATCAGCTTCATGTCTCGCAGCTCGCCATTCCGTTCGTAATCGCGGAAAAACAGGATGCCATCACCGTTGGCCTGGGCCGCAAGACCGACGTCGGTGCGGGTCAATCCCACCTTCAACAGCGCGCGATCATTCGGTTTCAGCCGCAGTTCGCTGGAGGGCATTAGAAAATTGGTGGGATCCGGATTGACGCTGTAGGGGCCGAATTTTCGGATCAGTGCGAACATAAGGGCCTGGGCTGAGCCGCTCACCGCATCGAGTTCGTGTCCCTTGATGTCGATCTTGATGGCTGAGCCGGTGTTGCCGCCGACCCGGAAGAGCGGCATTTGAAACGCGAAAGCGATGGTGTCTGGCGCGTTGTGGCCGCCGGCGGCGTGATTGAGCAGGGGAATTAGATCTTTCACGCGTCGCTTGTCCGTAGAGATCGCGCCGTGAAACATGCGGCCCTCGAAACTGACGAGGAAATAGCTCTCGATGGGGGGCGGCATGACCGATGGTTCCATGCCGGGAAACGGGGGCACCTTGACACGGCGATCCTCCTTGGGCTGATCGCCGCGGGTCACGCTCTCGACTTGATATTGATCAGGAGCGGCGTCCCAAGCGGGGCGGATCACGGTTTCCATGCGCTGCCCCATCTTGGTGAGCTGGTCGAGATTGTAACCGGGCGGTGGGGTCAGTAGGCCGAATACGAGGTTCCGGTTGCCTATCGGCAGGTAGTCGAGCGGCGGCATCAGCATGCGGATGCCAAGAATGGTGCCGACGGCAAACGCGGCGATCACCAGCACTCGCAGTAGCCAGCTGCGGTTGATACCGGCCACCACGTCCGCCACGAAGTGGGGCAAAACATGCACCAGATGCTGCATCCAGGCGAGCGGTACCCAGCCCTTGCGCGATCGGACCTCGTCCTCGTTCCAATCGGCTGCCTTGGCATCCCGGCTGCGCAGAAAACGGGCGGCCGTGGTGGGGATCACTGTGAGGGAAACGAGCAGGCTCAGGGCGACCGCGGCCATGATGGCGTAGGCGATGTCTTTGAACAACTGACCGGCAGTTTCCTGAATCATCAGAATCGGGAAGAACACCGCGATGGTGGTGATGGTGGAGGCGACTACGGCCCCACCTACCTCGGTGGCGCCGTCGTGGGCGGCGCTGCGGGCGTTCTTGCCCATCTCCAAGTGGCGGAAGATATTTTCGAGCACGACGATGGCATTGTCGACGACCATGCCGACGGCGAAGGCCATGCCGGCCAGGGAGATGATGTTCACCGAGCGGCCGAGAGCCACGAGCACGACAATGGAGGCTACCACGGACACGGGGATTGCCAACGCGATGATCCCAATCGTGCGCAATGACCTGAGGAAGAACAGCAGGGTGAGCGTGGCCAGGATGCCGCCGTAAACGATGTTGTTTTGGACGAGTTTGATGGCGTCGCGAACATAGGTCGTGGCGTCGTAGACCTGAACCAGTTCGAGTTCGCCCTTGATGCCGAGCTGACGCGCGTGCTGTGCGAGCACGCCGCCGGGGGCGTTCATCTCGGCAATCTCGGCCTTGATGCGGTCCATGGTCGCGATGAGGTTGCCGCCCCGCTGGAGCAGGAAGTTGAAGAATGGCATCTGATGGCCACGGGCCCGCGCCCAGTCGGTCTTCTCCTTGTAGGTCTCGATGACCTCCGCCAAGTCACGCAGATAGACCGGGCCAGCTTCATCTCGGCGAACGATCATATTCATCACCGATTTGGCCGATTCAAACCGACCTGTGGCGCGGATGCGGATATCAGATTTGCCCTCGACCAGTTTGCCGGCGGAGAAGTTTTTGTTAGCGTTGTCGATGGTGGTCTTGAGCTGGGCCCAGGTGATGCCGCGCTCGGCCAACGCGGCCGGATCGACGCGGATCTGCAGTTCGGAAAAGCGACCTCCGCGGATGCCTACCTCCGCTACGCCTTCAAGCCGGTTCAGTCGTGGCTTGATGCGGCGCTCCATGAAATCCAACAGGGTGGTTCCGTCAAAATTGGTGTCAGTGCAGGCCAGTCCGACCCAGGCGATGTAGTCGACCGACTCCGGATCAACGTCTTTCACGATCGGTTGCAGCACCGCTTCTGGATAGCCAGGGACTTCGTCGAGCTTCTGCAACACCTCAGCTTTGGCGGCTTCCAGGTCGGTGCCGGTTTCAAACTCGAGGCGCACGACACCCTGGCCAGCCTTGCTGTTGCTGGTCAGGGAGACTAGGCCGCCCACGTCGCTGAGAACTTTTTCCTGTTCCTCGACGATGTCGCTCTCGATCTCCTCGGCAGACGCGCTTTCCCAAAACGTGGAAATCGAGATGACCACCGAATCGACCTCCGGCTTCATCTGCACCGGGACGCTCGTTAACGCCATCGCACCGGCCAACAGTGACAGGCCGATGCCGACGGCGACCGTGATCGGCTGCCGGATGCAATAGTCGACAATCTTCATGGGGCCGGCGGTCCGCCTTGCTGATCCGAGGTTTTGATCATCAGCGACTGCCCGGGTAGCAGGCGTTGGTTACCTTCCACGACCACCCGATCGTCGGCACTAAATCCGGCGTTGTCGGCTGCGATGAAAGCACTGCCATTTCGCTCGAACGCGATCCGCGCGGAGACGGGGCGACCCGTCGGCAGGGCATCATCGCTGAGTGGTTTTTGCACCACATAGATCACAGTGCCGTGCGGCGAATGAACGACGGCATTCAGCGGGACTCGCAGGTGTTCAGCGGGCTTCCCGATCGGGACGATGCCGGTCACGGATTCGCCAGGGCTGAGCTTTCTGTCCGGATTTGAAACGGTGGCCACGAGGGTGAACAACTGGCTGCGACCATTAACTTCAGGAACGCGAGTGACTTTGGCGGGCGTGAAAGTCTGACCGGTGGCGGATTGCCTCACCTTGAATCCCGCGAGTTCGTTGCCGGCGGCTTCCAGGTGACGGGCGGGAACGCGCAGCCATGCTTCCATTGGATCCATTGTGACGATGGTGGCTACCGAAGTTCCGGCGGAGACCCATTCGCCAGGTTCCACGTTGCGACTCACGACTACCCCGGCCAGGGGAGCCTTCACCGTGAGATCACTCAATTGGACATCGAGCAATTCGACACGACTCTGGGCTTCGCTGATGCCATCCGCCGCCGATTTCACTTGCGAGGCGGCCACCTTGAGGGTTTTTTCAGCATCGAGGACGTCGCTTTGGGAGACCGCCTTTGAGGCGGTGAGACCGGCTTTCATCTGGAGATCGATTTCCGCGCGGACATGTTCGGCCTGGCGTTGTTCGAAAAGATTGGAGGCCACGGTCAGTCGTGCCCTGGCCTCGTCGAGTTGGGCCTTAATCCTTCGCGCGTCGAGGATTGCCAACGTAGCCCCCGGTTGAACCTCGTCGCCCTCGTCAACCAACATCTTGACGACCGCGCCCGATTCCTGCGCAGCGACTGCCATCTTTGAGCGGGCCCGCAGGGTGCCGGTGACGATCGCCTGTTTCTGGGTATTCACTGCCTGAATCGGCGCCACGATGACGGCGGCCGGGGGCATTTGCGGTGGCCCGCCGGGTTCCCCCGAGCCGCCGGGACTGGCCATGGGAGCTTGCTGGATCATCTGGATGACGATCACGGTCACTAGAACCAGAACGATTGCCATAACGGCTACGACGGCGGCGCGGTTGTCGCGGTCTGATTCGGTTTGCTGTTCTTTTTCCTCCATGGGCGAGGGCGAAAGAGCATTCATGCAAATGAGGCCTTCGCAAGCAGAAACTCGATCAACGGTCTATGAATCGTTCGAGAAGATCGCGAGCAAGGAACTGTTCGCAGGGTTTGAGGGAATCCAAATAGACACTGGCAAATGGAAGCGATTCAGGATGGATCGAATCGTCAGTATGGTAGCAATCAACTAATCCGCGGCTGGGCTAGTATCCCGAATAGTGAGATGAGTTAGTAGCTCGTCGCTTAACTAACCTCGCACTGACTTTTCGCTGGTG
>JABGZB010000122.1 GCA_018674955.1 Verrucomicrobiota bacterium
CAGCTACGGCGAGGGCGTCGAGCGCGTGTTTCCTGTTCACTCACCGCGCATCGACAAGGTGATCGTGGAGCGCCAGGGCAAGGTTCGCCGGGCCAAGCTTACTTACCTGCGCGAGCGCATCGGCAAGAAAGCGTTGGCCGTGAAAGCCAAGGACACGCGACGCCAAAAGAAATAGCGATTGGCCAAGCGTTGATAAACGGGTAGCGCACGCGCCCCGCTCCCGGGGTTGCTGATGTTTTTTTTTGGCAGAAGCTTGACAGGGTGGTGGGCGAAAGAATATTTTTATGTCAAGTTCGTTATGAAAAAACTGCACAATAAACACAATCTGTTGCTTTCGGTGCTTTTTTTCGTCGGCTTTAACACCCTGAACGCACAACTCAAGGACGGTCTGATTGCCTATTGGCCGCTGGACGAGGTGCAGGGCACCAAGACTCCGGAGCTGGTCAACGGCTATGACATGGAGTTGACCAACCTGAGTGCTGAGGATGTGGTTGAAGGTAGGATTGGAAATGCATTTTCGTTCTCCAACGAGAAGCAGACGCTGTTGAGTCGGGTGCACGATGAGGCCGACCAGTTGCCTGCCAACAAGCACGAGTCGCACACTGTCTCCATGTGGTCGAAGGTTGACGGCAACGGTCAGAATGATTTGAGGCTCTTTTCCGAGGCCAACACCGGCAATAGCTATCCGCTATTTAACATCGGGACCGCCAGCAATGGGGCCAGTGGGTCGATCGATTTTTATATCCGTCAGAGTGGTTGGCCGCAGGTCAACCACATCAAGTCCACCGCTGAGCCGTACGATGGCGAGTGGCATCACGTGGTGTTTGTGCAGGATGGAGGCGAGCGCCGGGTGTATGTGGACGGGGAACTGGATGACCTAGAGATTGAGGCCAAGCCGGATGGGACATTCAACGTGAACGACACGACGATCGGCGGGATATTGCGTTCATCGGCATCGCACTGGGTGACTGGGCTGATTGACGACGTGGCCATCTGGAATCGGGCACTGATTGACGACGAGGTGGGTTCGTTGTTTGCAAACGGAGTCCCGACAGGCATGAAGAAAAAACTTCCGTTGGAGATTCGCTCGTTTGACGCTGATTTCCCGGCGGTGGCCGCGGGAGGCAAGGCCACTTTGAACTGGGATGCCAGCGCCGATGCCACCCTCTATGTCGAGCCGAAGGCGTTGCTCGATGCAGATTATAGTCAGGACGGGATCGTCAACGCGGTTTCCGAGTTTGGGGTCGGCTCCATCGCGGTGACGGTCGAGGAAACCACTACCTTCACGATCAAGGCGGTGCGCGGAGCCGAGACAGTGGAGGTTTCGGTGACTGTCGAGGCTATTTCCGGCGTGGCTGACGGATGGACACTGATCGATAATTTCGAGTCTCGTGATGCTGCGAATGTTGAGGGGGCATTTATGGATGTCAACAATACGTCGATTGGGGGCATTTTGCGTGCCTCAAGCTCACACTGGGTAACGGGGTTGATTGACGATGTGGCCATCTGGAAACGGGCTCTTTCAGATGACGAAGTAATAGGGTTGAATGACGATGGATCGCCCACACAATTAAGCAAAGGGTTAGTTGCCTACTGGCCATTGGATGAAGTGCAGGGGGACAAGACCCCAGATCTGATAAACGGCTACGATTTGGAATTGTTAAATTTGACAGCCGATGACTTGGTGGAAGGGCAGAAAGGCAATGCTTTTTCTTTCTCCAACGAGAATAATACACTGCTAAGCCGGGTGCATGATGCGGCTGATGAATTGCCGGCTAACAAGCACGAATCGTTTACTATTTCAATGTGGTCACAAGTGGATGGGAACGGACAGAACGATTTGAGGGTCTTTTCGGAGGGTAACACGGCCAACAACACTCCGCTGTTCAACATCGGGACCGACAATGGCGGGGTCAGCGGAGCGGTTGACCTCTACATCCGTCAGGGCGGCTGGCCGACGGTTGGGCACATCTATTCCACCGCCGAGCCTTATGATGGGGAATGGCACCATGTGGTTTTTGTGCAGGAGAATGGTCAGCGTCGTTTGTATGTGGACGGGGAGCTGGATGATTTGGAGATCGCGGCCAAGCCGGCTGCGACGTTTAATGCCAGTGACAGTATTAATGGCCAGGGCGGTTGGCAGAACCCAGTGGGCTCTGCGGTGGTGTTCGATGTCGAAGGCAACCAGGCACTCGGTTTTACCGAGGCGGACGACCTGAATGCGTTGCAATTGCGCTCTCTGCAAATCGCTGAAGGCGAAAAGGCGACTGTGTTCTTTCGACTGGCCACACTGGATGATGATGCCGTGGACGGGCAGGTGAATGTGCTTTTTGGCCTCACTGAAAAACCGATACGATTCACTGGTGATTTCAACAATGACGCGGGACCCATTGTAAGACTAACCAAGGAGCCAGGCTTTGGCCCGATCACTTTAAACGCACGCAATGGGGTTGGTAATGAGTACACGATCGGTGACACTGTTCTGGATTTTGGAGGCGTTTACAATATCCGGATCGATGTGGGAAACAAGTCCAACGATGATGGTGATGTTTACTCGGTGTACATCGCCGAGGAGGGCCAGTCCGAACGCACGGTGGTCTTTGAGAATTTTGTCAGCGACCGCAACCCTGCCGGCACGGTCGACCTGGGCAAGCCAAAGCCCGACTTGATGTCATTGCTGATCATGAGTTCAGGTCTGAACGCCGGGTTGGGTAACCTGCTGTTTGATGACCTTTATGTCAGTATCGGCAAATTCATCGACACGGTGCCGGTGGCATCCTCTTTTGTCGGTGCCGAAGGTCCGGAGATTGTGCTGCATTCCAGCCGGGTTTCCGGTGACGGAGCAGGATTCAGCTTCGACTGGAACTCGACCGTCGGGAACATTTATCAGGTGCAGAAGCAGGCTACACTCAGCGCACCGTGGCAGACCATCGCGGATGCCCACCCGGAGAGGGGCGCCACCTCGGACAACACCTCGTTCACCGATACCGGCCTGGGCGCCTCGGCGATTTATCGTGTGGCTCAACTCGAGTCTCCCTCTATTCTTCGATGATTTCGAGTCGGGCGCACCAGGCTGGTCCACTTCTGACCCGGGCGAGAGCGGCACCGAGTGGGAACTTGGCAAACCAACCAAAACGGCCCGGGTGAGGCCCACAGCCCGATTCGCGCCTACGGGACCGGCTTGGTCAAGGACTACGACGACTATACGGACGTTTATCTGGTCTCCCCTGTCATCGACCTGACCGGCGTGGACAACGCACGCCTTGAATTCTGGAGTTACCGCGATTGTGAAC
>JABGZB010000123.1 GCA_018674955.1 Verrucomicrobiota bacterium
ACTCTTCGCTTGGCCAAGCGCTTGGCTTACTCCCTCTTGCCCGTCTGAACCCTATAACACGCGCTTTACCTTTTGGGTTCCATGGAACCTGGTGAGAAATATCATAGACAGATCAAATACAGACTCACGATCCACAATCTCACTAACAACTCACTCAAAACTTTAGTTATTGCCGATTTCTCAATCATCCCTCAAACCTCAATTAACTCCTTCGATCTGAAGTGTTTATTACAGGTCCCCCCCCACTAATCGTTCGGTTTTCCCTGCCAACTGTCCCACCAACTCCGGAACAGCTCCCATTGGCTCTGGAGAAACTCGCGCTGACTTGCACTCAACGCATCCGACGAATGAATGTGATGCCCGTACTCCGAGTGCCCTTCGAGCACCATCAGTTGCTTGTAGTATAAAACCAAGTCCGGACCTTCGTCGAACTTGGAGAGCACCGACAAGGCATCATCCAACTCCCCGGCCAAGCGGCGCGCCTTCGCATCGCCTCCCGCCGCCTTTTCGCACAGTTCAATCAAGCGAAGCACCTCGCTCGGAAGGGCATTGCCCACACCGGTGATCGCCCCCGCCGCTCCGCATCGGACGTAGCCGTGAAACACCTGCGTGTCCACACCCACCATCAGCGTCAGGTTCGGATCCTGGTTGGTGATGTTTTCCGCCGCATAACTGAGCGATGCTGCTCCGCCGAATTCCTTGAATCCGACGAGGTTCGGAAACTCCCGGTTGAGATCGAAAAATAACTCCGCCTTGGTCTCAAAACCGTAGTATGGGCTGTTGTAAATCACCGCCGGCAGATCACCGCCTGCTCGCAAAATATCCGCGAAGTGCGCACGCTGCGCGGCCGTAGAGATCCCGCGAGAAAGCACCCGGGGAATCACCATCAACCCGGCCGCCCCAGCCTCCCGGGCATGCGCAGCATGACTCACCGCCTGTCGCGGACTCTGCGCCCCGGTACCGACCACCACCGGCACACCAGCCTTGGCCAAGCGACTGACTCCCTCCTGCCGCTGCTCGTCCGTCAACAACGGCCAGTCGCCCATCGATCCGCAATAGACCACCCCACGCATCCCGACCTCAACCAAGCGCTTGGCCGTCGCCATAAGTGCATCGTAATTTGGAGCGCCACTGGCATCGCAGGGAGTCATCAAGGCGGGAATACACCCGTGAAAAATGTTCGCATTCATCTCCTCGAAATCATCCACACCCAACCCCTCTTTGGTCAACCCCCTATAAGTAAATTATGCCAATAGATTCTCGACCACCTGGCCGTGGACGTCGGTTAACCGGAAATCGCGGCCCTGATGGCGAAAGGTGAACTTTTCGTGGTTCATGCCGAGGCAGTGGAGGATGGTCGCGTTGAGGTCGTGCACGTGCACTTTGTCTTCCTCGGCAAAGTAGCCGAACTCATCCGTCGCACCGTGGACGATCCCCGGCTTGATCCCGCCGCCGGCCATCCAAACAGTGAAGCCGTGAGGATGATGATCGCGACCGAAACCGGAACCGCTTCCCTGCGCCATTGGCGTCCGCCCGAACTCACCGCCCCAGATCACCAGCGTTTCATTCAGCAAACCGCGTTGCTTGAGGTCGCCGATCAAGGCCGCAATGGGCCGGTCCACAGCACGGCAACGCTCGGGGTGTTGTGTCGAAATCTCGCCGTGAGAATCCCAGCCCTTTTCGTACAACTGGACAAAACGCACGCCACGTTCACTGAGGCGCCGCGCAAGCAGACAATTGTTCGCAAACGAAACCTTGCCCGGCTCGGCGCCGTACGCCTCATGCACGCCGGTTGGCTCGCGCGAGATATCCGCCAACTCCGGCACCGACACCTGCATTCGAAATGCCAGCTCGTACTGCTTGGTACGCGCCAAAATTTCCGGATCGTTCACCCTTTCAAAATGATGCCGGTTCAGCGCCCCGAGCAAACCGATCTGGTCACCGCGCGTCTCACGCCTCACATCCTTTGGGCTTCTCAAATACAAGACCGGATCACCCTGCGTCCGCAGCGGCACCCCCTGATATTCCGGCGGCAAAAAACCCGCGCCCCAATAGCTATCGAGTAGGGGCTGTCTATTCTGGCCAGAAGCCAGCACAATGTACGCGGGCAGATCGTTGTTCTCCGTGCCGAGTCCGTAAGACGCCCAGGCACCCAACGACGGCCAACCGAAACGCACATTGCCGGTGTTCATAAATGTAACTGCCGGGTCATGATTGAACGTGTCCGAGTATAAAGATCGCACCACCGCAAGGTTATCCGCAACACCTGCCAGATGAGGGAACAGTTCCGAAATCTCGGTGCCACTTTGCCCATGCGGCCGGAAAGCCCACGGCGACCCCTTCACCTGAGGCTCCTTGGTTTTGATCATCGCGAACTCGTGGTTTTTGATGATGTCCGCTGGCATCGGCTTGCCGTCGAGCTTGGTAAGCAGAGGTTTGGGGTCAAACGTGTCCACATGCGACGGCCCGCCAGACATGAACAAACTGATCACCCGCTTGGCACGCGGCGCGAAGTGTGGCATCAGCGGCTTCGCGGCCAAATTCTCTCGCAGCAAACAACCCAGCGCCAAGCCGCCGAAACCGCCCGCGGCACGACCGAGAAAAGCACGGCGCGTTTGGTCGGCGAGAAATTCGGATTGGGCAGAGTTAATGTTCATTCGCGGGTCAGTCGTTCATCCAAATTCAAAAGCACCGCAGCCAGGGCCGACCACTCGTCGCCGCCAGTGAGCTGACGCTGCTTGCGTTGCTGCTCCAAAAAGAGGAGGCATTGTCGCAATTCCAGCGCATCCGGCTCGCGCGAAAAGCAGAGTAAAAACGCGTGCTGTACCTTTTCCGGATCCCCGCCGAGCTTGGACAGGCGCTTGGCCAAAGCCAGTGCCGCCGCGTGCATCGCCGGCTCGTTCATCCCGACCAGCGCCTGTTGCGGCGTATTCGTCACCGAGCGCTTGGCCACGCAGACCTGCCGCGTCGGTGCATCAAAAGTCGACATCACCGGATGCAGCATCATCCGTTTCCAGTAGGTGTAGATCGACCGCCGGAACTGCCCCTCGCCAATCGAGTTTTGCCATTTGAAATTCGAGTTGCCCGGCAAATCCTGACCTCGCTCCTCGTACAGCCCAGCCGGTTGCGCGGGGAAAACGCTTGCCCCGCCGATGCGTGCGGACAACTGCCCGGCCGCCGCCAGCGCCCCGTCACGAATCTGCTCCGCAGGCAGGCGGACACGCGGAAACGACGCGAACAGCCGGTTTTGCGGATCGACCCTGCCGAGTTCCGTCCGGCGCATCGAGGCCTGCTGATAGGTCGCGGAGTTCACGATCAACCGGTGCATTGCCTTTACGTCCCAGTCGCTCTCGGCGAAGCGCACCGCGAGCCAGTCGAGTAACTTCGGATGCGTCGGTCGATCGCCGTAACGCCCAAAATCCGCCATCGTCCGCACGAGCCCTTCGCCAAAGTGATGCTGCCAAATACGATTGACCGCCACCCTCGCAGTCAACGGCTGTTTGCCGGAGAAAAGCCACCGAGCAAAATCGAGCCGACTTGGCGATGCCCCATTTGTCGTCGAAAGGGCCGGCATTATTTTGGGCACACCCGCAAACACCCGCTCGCCCTTTTTTTTGAAATCGCCTCGAACCAGCACGTGCGTTTCGCGGGGCTCCGGTAACTCATCCATCACCGGCACTTCGATCGACGCACCTCCAGCCTTGGTCAAGCGCTTGGTTAAGCGCCGGTACTCCGCGACCTCCGGTTTCGAAAGATCCAGCCCACTCGGATTCGAAATCATCCGATCGTACAACCGCACGTTGGCCAAGCGGCCGTCAAAACGAAACGCGGTCGCCTTGGATGAATTCTCAAACCCCGCACCCACCGCCAGACCCCGCGCACTCTGGGCAACCGTTTTCGGGATCGGCCCATCGATTCGCACCGCCTCATCCTCGATGCCATCGACAAAAAAGCGAACCGACTGGCCGGCTTCAAACACCATGGCCACGTGATGCGGTTGACCGTCATCCACCCGCTGGCTGCCATACGCCACCACCCCCTTGAATGTCGCTCTCTCCGAGGAAAACCAAGCAAACAATTTGCCCGGCTCGGACTTCTCATCCCCCTCGCCGCCGACACCAAAAACATAACTCCGCTCCCCGGCCTTCCAATCGTACTTTGAAACAATATCGCCGATCGCTCCGGTTGTCTCAATCTCTGCCGTGATGGTCATGCTTCCGGCCAGGCTGAATTGGGACGCATCCTCAACCTGAGTCGGCGAGTGCCACTCACCGATCAGCCCGGGAAACTTCGCCTGGCCAATCGCTCCGATCTTCGACCGCCATTCACCCAGGCGCTTGACCAAGCGCTCCTGCTCAAGCCGCGCCTCCCGCGGCATGTACTGCATCATCGGCCCGTGGACCCCGTAGCCGGTGCCGAGGTGAGGCACATTGTTAAAGATCGCGAACAACTCGTAATACTCCCGCTGACTGATCGGGTCGTGCTTGTGGTCGTGACACTCGGCGCACTCCAGCGTCAGCCCAAGCCAGGTTCGCCCGGTCGCCTGAAGCCGATCCACAATGCCCTTGACCCGAAACTCCTCTTTGCGCGGGTTGTTGCCCTTGGCCTGCATCGAGTGGCGATGAAACGCGCTGGCCACCCGCTGCTCCGAGGTCGCGTTCGGAACCAAATCACCGGCGAGTTGATCGATCGAAAAACGATCGAAAGGCATGTTGTCGTTCAGCGCATCAATCACCCAATCACGATATGGTGAGACATTGCGGGTACGATCCGCCGCATACCCCGACGTGTCGGCGAAACGGGCGAGATCGAACCAGTTCTGAGCCTGGCGCTCTCCAAAATATGGCGACGCCAGCAACCGCTCGACAAGCAGGGAATAAGCCTCCGGGGAACCATCCTGAACAAACGCCAAGGACTCCTCCGGCGCAGGCGGCAATCCGGTCAAATCCAAATACAACCGCCGCACCAAAGCCGACCGGGAAGCCTGCTTTGAAGGCGCAACACCCACCGCCTCAAGCTTGGCCAGAATAAACCGATCCAACTCATTGCTTGGCCAATCGGCATTGCGGACGGTCGGCAACGGTTTTTTTTGAGGAGGCACAAACGCCCAATGCCCCGCCTCAGCCAAAACAGGCCAAACCAGCAGAACAAAGGCGAGCCAACGCCCAAAACATACACCACGGAACACCCCCGTAAATTTGCTCCTTCACCCAAGCCGACTCAAGTCCAAACCGAATCTGCGATCGCCAATAACCACGATTCCACCCCAAAGTGGGCAGTTTAGAGGCGTGTTGTTAAGCCAATCAAGCACCGGTTCATCTGTCAATAGATTAATTTATAGATTTTATTTATTTATTTGACAGAAAAAAAAGCTGCCACAGGGTGCCGTCTTCGGGTGGATGTTCCGCCCGAATAACCTGAAAGGAGATATAAAAACATGAGAGTTGCAATCCTAGTCTTAGGAATCATTGGGAGTGTCATGGCATTGGCATTTGGAGCCTGTGCCGGTGCTTGTGCTGGTGCGATCGGTGGCATGGGCGACGCTATCGAACAAGGCGTTACAGAAACTGCGGAGGAATCCGGAGAAGAACTGAGCGACGAGAATAAAGCTGCCCTAGCTGAACTCCAAGAGGGCCTTGCGGAATTCGATGCGGGAGCGGATGAAGCTGCTTCCGAAATCGGGAATGTGGCCATGTTTGCCAGTGCTCAGGGTATTCTTGGCCTGATCGGCAGTATCATGGCCTTTATCGCGCTTGGCAAAGGCAACAAGGCAACGATTGGCGGCGTGTTGATCCTGGTGGCCGTGGTGGTATCGCTTTGGGCGGGTATTTTCCCATCCATCGGGCTATCGAACGTCCTCCATTTGATCGCCGGAATACTGGCGTTTGTCGCCGCACCAGCCGCAGCGGCCGCTGCCGTGGAATAATCGGCTCAACGGTTTCATTCCACAAGCACCCGATGGACTTCCAGCCCGTTGGGTGTTTTTCTTTTCGCGGACAGTAGATCATGTGGCCGGTCATACCAATTCCCCTCGGGACGCATCCCGAGCAAATCTACACATACTCGCTGTTGATCGCTCTCGGCGTCTGCCACCTGTTCATCGGGGTGGATGCCGCCGCCCGCAGACAGAAACTGGGCCGGGCTGAATCCGGCAAATACCTCTACTGCCTCGGGCTGGCCAGCGGAGGTGGGTGGGTGTTCGCAATGGTCGTCACTCGATGGCTGTACGGTGGTCATGTGCCGTGGGGCACGGCTGCCGCCATGCCGGGACTCATCGGCGGCACAGCGATCCTGTTCGTCGCGGCCAAGGCGTTTCACGTGCCACTGAGGCAATATCTCGAATTGACGATTCCGTATCTCTGTTACATGCACGCTTGGGGGCGCTTGGGCTGCTTCATGGCGGGGTGCTGCCATGGCGCACCGACCGACAGCTTCCTTGGCGTGCAATTCCCCGCCGACAGCCCGGCGTGCCAACTCCACGATGTGCAACCAGTGCACCCAACGCAGTTATACGAAATGGGCCTGCTGATCGTGCTTGGCTTGACCACGCAATTCAAAGTGCCGCCACTCCATCGGATTTGGATTTACTTGATTATCTACGGGACAGGGCGGTTTTTCATCGAGTACCTCCGCGGCGACAACCGTGGAGCGATCAGCTTGATTACCCCGCTGTCGCCCAGCCAGCACTTGGCCATTCTGTTCGTGATCGCCGGCGGGTGCCTTGCCATTCGCCATTTGCGCTTGGCCAAGCGGTGACGGAGAGCTACTTTTTTTCGCATGTCCATCTTGAAACGGCTTTCCCTTCTCGCCTGGCTTTGTGCCGCCTCGTTCACATCGCTTGGCCTAGCCGCGGAGAAATCTTCCGATAACAAAAAAGCCGATGCAGCGTTCTGGAACTCCGTCTATGCCGAGAACCACGTGCTCGACGTCCAAATCTCGATCACGCGCGAAGCGTGGGACGCGATGCAACCTCAGCGACGCGAACGTCGTCCCGGCGAGGACGCTCCTCGGGTAGACTTCGGCAACCAGTTTCCCTACGCCAAGACGAAGGTGGTCATCGATGGCCTGTCACTCCCGGACACCGGCATGCGGTTCAAGGGCAATTCGTCCTACCGCTTTGCCTCTCGCGGACTGAAGCGGCCGTTCAAGATCGACACCAACCGGTTCGCCAAGGGCCAGAAACTGTACGGACGCACCAAGCTCAATTTCTCCAACGCCTTCCTCGACTCCGCGTTTATGAAGGAAAAACTCGGCTACGAACTGTACCACGCCGCCGGGATGCCCACCCCAGGCGTCGGCTGGGCCGACGTCACGCTGACGATCGAGGGCTTGGCGGAGAAAAAGCCGCTGGGCATCTATGTGATCATCGAGCAGATGGATGATCGTTACATCGGGCAAAACCTGGGCAAGGCCTCGAAAGGGAGCCTGTTGATGAAACCGGAGTCGATGGACGACTGGCGTTATCTGGGGGAGGAACCAAAAGCCTATGAACGTTACAACATCAAATTGGGAGAAAAGAACACGGACCAAATCCGGCGCTTCGCCAAGCTACTCAAACTGATAGAGCAGGGATCGGACGACGAATTCGCCCGCGAGATCGGCAAACGCATGAACCTCGAACAGTTCGCCGGCTACCTCGCCGCGACCTCCATCCTCGTGAACATCGACAGCTATATCGGCATGCCGCACAACTACTATCTGCTGATGGACAAGGCCGACGGCAAGCTGCGGATGTTGCCGTGGGATCTCAACGAGACGTTCGGTACCTTCACCATGGGACGCTCGCCGGAGATGCTGGTCAAATGGGACATTGATCGCCCGTGGATCTCACGCCGCCGCATTG
>JABGZB010000124.1 GCA_018674955.1 Verrucomicrobiota bacterium
GGATGTGTTCATGTCTGATTGCATTGTGGCCAGCATCACGGACGACTCAACAGAAACGCTGACCTGTCTTGCGGTGCAGAACTACTCCTTCGCCCAGCGCGTGGAGGACGGCTACTTCATCGGCGAGATCAGCTTTGATGTGGTCTGCTATGGGAGTGAGTGATCAGAACTTTTGTTCTTTGACCTTCAGTGATGGACTCGGCCATTTTACGATTTCAACTCGTAGTTCGCTGCTCTGGGCAAAGGAGGGTGGGAATTTTACAACTTCAACCTTTTGTGTTCCCGCCTGCCATCCCGTGGCAAGGAAGACCGTGGAGGTTAAGAGGATACCGATGAGGAATGATTTAATGTCGATGGAGTTCATACGCAGGCAAACCTATGAAAGCTGAACTGGAGATCAAGAACTTCCTTAAGGCGATCAATGAGTTCCGCACTCCCGAACAACAACCCTGCGGCGTTCAAGTGGGTGGAGGGAGTTGGTTTAGTTGCCAGCGGCTTTTAATATTTTAGTTCCCTTGCAGCCAGTTTTTCATTTAATAAAATATAGGTTTCTTGCAGGAATAGGAATGATTGAAGGAGTTTTTCTAGACTAAACTAATTCCCTCCACCAATTGATCATATTTTGGCCAATCACTGATATAGAAGTTACCAAACTTCAAGTTCTGTAAGGCCCGACCTGGCTTTGCCCTTGTGAACAAACATCACGCGAATTTTGCTTGTGCTGATCGGTACGAAGGTGCCGATATTCTCAGAACTTCCGATCAATTCAATCGGGCTCTTTTGGATTTTGAGAACTTCTTTCCATTCATTCCCTTTGAAGTAATGGACGATGTAGCTGAGAGGAGTTTGAACCCCGCCATGATCATCGTATATATGTAGAACGACTTTCTTGATTACCTTCTGCTGGCCAAAATCAACTTCCAGCCAATCCGTTTTATTCGGTGAGCCGTAGGAGGTCCATCGATTAACGGGATTGGGTTGAAATATGATTCTTCCATCAATGGCACTCTTGGCCACGCCACCATACCGGTCTGAATAGGAGGCTGTTGCTTTGGGGTAGCCTTTGTTGCCGCGGTTGAGGGCGATATTTCCTTTTGGAGGACGTGGAGGGATGTAGGGCAGACGTCCAGGGCCCCAGGCTTGCAGTTCGGTAAGACCGGACCCGGCACCTGCCGCATTTTTGAAAATGAATCTGATTTTTCTCATTTTCATTGCAGGAAAAGTGACCATGTTTGCTCTCTTGCCCGTTGCTTGTTTCGGTTTCCGCGTTTGATTGGGTAGCGCGATCCATTTCTCGTCTTTCCAGTATTCACATGTGAATGAAAGGGGTGCCAGCACATCATGGCCATCGTCGATAATGTAGAGTTTGAGCGTGTCGAGTATTCTCTCTTCACCCAAATCACAAACAAGCCAATCGCTTTTCTGATTGGATCCATTCGTTGTCCAGCGGTTTGCGGGCTGTCTGTCATATACATACTCGCCATCATAGATTTTTCTGAGGGAGGTCCCCTTGGAGGTGAATGACGCTTTATAACGTGGGTAATAGTCGCCGTCGTTGTTGACGGCATAGTTCAGTCGAATGTCTTTATCCGTTGGGACTTCCTTCACGGAAGGCAATGAAATCCTCAACTTCGTGGGCACTTTGCTGGTTTTAACTTTTTTGCCATCTATGAAAACATGAAATCCTTTGCCCTTAGCATAGCGGTCTCCTTTTCTATCCCAGATCACACTGATCATATGATCTTTGTAAGGAATGGAATCCATGGCAAAATAATCCCAAGACTCTGGAGCCAGAGGATCAATGACAAAGCTGATGTCACTTGAGGGTTGTAATCCAATCAATCCGGTGATGATCTGGTCATTGAAGCTGGAGTGAAAATAATGCTCGCTTCTGTTGGCCATGTCGTGCCCTCGCCAGGAACCGTCGTCGGGATTGAGTGCTTCGGCAATGTAGGGTTTCCCGTCTTTTCTTTGAGAAATGGCAAAGTTGTGCAGAATGGTCAGATAGTCTTTTTTGCTGATCACATCTTGATTGAAAAACTGCAGAACGTTCGCCATCGCCTTAAGTGTCTGCGCTGTGGCAAATGGCCATGACTGTCCGCTCCACCAGCAGCAGCCAGTTTTAAGAACGTACAAAGGATCTTTTACCTCGGTTGTTCTGGGGCCAAAAGGTGCATAAAAGTAATCTGGATCCATCAGGAATTTCCACGCTGATTCATAGCCCTCGTCAGGTATGTTAAAGGCCCAAGGGACATAGCCGTGTAGTTCACGTCCATGAGGATTGCCTGCAAACTTTCCGCTTTGGTAGGTGAGGGTGTGGGCCTTGACAACATTCCCCTCTTTGTCTTTTTCCTCGCGACTCGACATTGGAAAGAAAAAGTTTCGTTTGGGATCCCAGAGCTTTTCTTGAATTTGCCTTTTGAGATTGCTGGCGATGGCTCGGTATTTCTTTTCAAGTTTTCGATCCTTTTTCAAGGAAGCGATTTTGGACAGCGCCGTCGCATCTGCCCACATGTAGGAGTTGAAAGTCGGACGAAAGGCTCGATCGCCGCGAAGTATATCCTTCGTTTGACGACTATTGATATTAAATTCCATGCCATCATCATGTCCGGTCTGCCAGAACATATTCATTTCTTTGACCCAATGCCTCTCTTCCCAACCTTGAAAGTTCTTGAGCAAATCTGGGAAGAGATCGAGGATGAATGCCTCATTTGGATGTACTTGGTGAACGGCCCATGCCGAATCAGCAAGCCAGGATGAATATTTTCTAGGCTCGGCCCCTTTTGTTCTAAACCAATAGCGAAGATAGTCTCGTGCCACGTGCGGATTGTGCATCCAGCGTATTTCGTAAAATTGGTGTCCCGATGGGCAAGCGATTACCCCATAGGCACCAGACCAAAATGGCCGATTGGCAAATTCAGTTAGCAAGTACCCGCTGTTGGGAGAGCCATAACAGATGTGGCGAGTGACCAGTTCCCAGCGGTAATAGTAAGTCGCGTCAATTTCTTTGTCTGGTGTTTCCAGAAAGGGGACATTGTCCTTGTACCAATCGAAGTCTTGGTTTTGCAACCAATCCATGGAATTCAGGATCTTATCTTTGTCGACCAAAGACTCCGCCCCTGAACTTTCTGAAACAAGACTGGCAAAGTTGAACAGCATCAAAAGGCTGATGAAAAGACTTTTGTTTGTCCTCGATTTTCGCCTGGATGAAACTCTTCGAGATGTCATGCTTGTTTCTTCTGGCTTAATATTTGTTTCATTTCCCTTCAGCTTTTAATTCTTTAGCTGTCTTGCCGCCGTGTTTGCGCAGGAGGTCGGGGGTTTCGCCATCGGCCTCATCTAGCGGTGTTCCGCCGTCCTCATACTTCGCATTCACATCCGCACCAGCAGCGATTAGGAGTTCAGCCATTTCATTGCGACCGTATCCAGCCGCAAAATGCAAAGGAGTGCTTCCATACTGATTCTTCGCATTCACATCCGCACCACCAGCCAAGTGCTGTTTGACGGCTTCAATGTTTCCGGCACCGGCAGCTTTGTGAAAATCCGACGGCTCACCACACCCCACAACCAGCACGGCTGCGATTGTTGTGAGTAGGAGGTGTTTCATTTCTCTTCAGCTTTCAATTCTTTAGCTGTCTTGCCTCCGTGTTTTCGGAGGAGATCGGCGCCACATTTCATACAGCCCGCTATCGCAGGAGTCACAAATGGGTATGGGCTATTCGTTGGTCCACTTTTCGTATTCATCTAGGATTTCCTCCCGCGAACATCTCGGGCGAAGCACAGCGCGGGCGTGGTATCCGTACTCCTGCATCACGTCGTACTTGGGCACAATAAACTGCCAGTCCCACGCGGGGTTGGTGGTATTTAAATCCTTATTAAAGCCGCCGCCGCTGGGGGAGTGTGTAAGACGGATGCCGGCTTCGGGTTTGAACATTAGGATGTACACTAGGTTTTCGAAATTGCCGTAACACAACGGCTTTGCATATCGCATGCGGGAGAAGTTCTTGAAGAGCGAGTCACGACTGCCTTCAAGCCAGGTGAGTTTGAAGTCATCGTCGTGCGCCCGTACGGTACTTTCGTCGTCGTGCGCCTGGGTGCAGAGCTGCATCCACATGGACTCCTTAGGGTGCCAACCCCCAAGAAAATAGAAGCTCTTGTCGGCGGGGCCATTGATGTAACTGGCCCAGAAGCAGCCGAACCAGCCACGTTGGTGCACGTGCTGATGAGGAGTACACCGGAAATCCAGATCGAGATACCACGGGGCGCGCAGGGTGAATCGGGTGGTGCTCTCCACGTGGAAGGTCGGCGTGGCGGGTTGATGCAACTCGGCCTGCTGGTCGTTTAGTTTCCTGAATGTCATCGGCGCGCGGCGTGGCTCGAAAAAAATGTCGTTGTGCTCAAACTCCGTCTCACCGTTGAAGATGTGCTCGAGGTTCAGCCCGGCATAGGTGGGTACAAAGATGCTACGCATGCTGGTTCTGTGCTGGAAATCCCAAATACCGTTGTAGCCCGCACGATGGCCACTAGCCGGAGCGTGGTCCGCATTATCGCCGATGACGGCGGTGATTTCTCCCACCTTAAATTTCAGGTGTCCCATTCGGCTATTTTGCCATCCAGGCAGCGTGGGGCCAGTGAAAAGAATTGCCGGACTCACTCAAATCGTTACAGCACGCCTGCGATTGTTGTGAGGATGAGGGGTTAGGCCCTGCCGCACTACATCATCTCTTTCCTCGGAGGCGATTTTTTGATGATCTGAACTTGCCTCGATGCAACGAAAGATTCAAGTTGCGGACATGCTAACCAAGACGGCGCCTTTATCTTCAGCCCTTCTCTTTCTCGCCATTGTCGCTTTCGCGGCCGATGCCAAGGAAAACGCCGATTGGCGGGTGTATCTCGGCGGAAAAGAACGCAACCTGTATTCATACTTGAAGCAGATCAACCGGGACAACGTGACGAAACTACAGGTTGCCTGGAGCCATGAAACCGGGGACAAAGCAGAGTATCAGGCGAACAACTTGATCGTGGATGGGATACTGTACACGCCAACGCCCGGGCGCAAGGTGGTGGCTCTCGATGCCGCGACCGGAGCGGTGTGCTGGACCTGGGATCCGGCCAAGGAAGGTCCGGGTAGAGGGCGGGCTCGGCAGCGTGGCTTGGTCTATTGGGAGAATGAAGAGGGCGGTGAGCGCCGATTGTTCACCGGCGTGGCCGGTGTTCTCTTCGCATTGGACCCTGGGAGCGGCAAGGTGATCAAAGATTTCGGAGAAGAAGGCTCGATCAAGCTCGGTTCTGGCTTGAACACGCCCGGCGTAACCTACAAGGATCTCTTGATCGTGGGTGGCGTGGGTGGCAAGGGCGCAGTGCGGGCCTACGACGTGCGCACGGGCGCCCAACGCTGGATCTTTCATCTCATTCCCCGGCCCGGTGAATTAGGCTACGATACCTGGCCCAAGGACGCCTACAAGAACGCCACCGGCCTGATGCCCTGGTGCGGCCAATCGCTTGACGAGAGACGAGGTGTCGTCTACGTGGCAACCAAGACCGCCGAACCCGATTTCTACGGCGGACAGCGGCACGGCGCGAACCTCTTTGCCAACAGCGTGCTTGCACTGAACGCGGCGACCGGGAAGCACATCTGGCACTTCCAGATCGTGCACCACGACCTGCTGGACAAAGACCTGCCCTGTCCACCTGTGCTGGTGACAGTCACGCACAAGGGTAAAAAGATCGATGCGGTGGCCCAGGGAACGAAACACGGCCTCCTATTTGTCTTTAATCGAGAAACCGGTGAACCGCTTTGGCCGATCGAGGAACGCCCGGTTCCCGCCTCTGACCTGGAGGGAGAAAAGGCCTGGCCAACCCAACCGTTTCCAACCAAGCCCCCGCCGTTGATGCGACAGAAGTATACCGAGGCAGATGCATCGAATATTTCACAGAAGACCCATCAACTCACCTTGGATCGCATCAAGGTCTCGCCCAACTTCGGCCCCTTCCCTGCACCGAGCCTGAACGAAACGGTGATGTTCCCCGGCTTCGATGGCGGCATGGAATGGGGTGGAGGAGCCGCCGACCCGGATGGCATCTATTATGTCAACATTAACGAAATGCCTTGGTTGTTGCAGATGGTCGAGACGCGTAAGACCGATGGGGCCAACCTGGTTCGCGGCGAGCGTGACTACATGATTTTCTGTGGTGCCTGCCACGGATTAGACCGCAAAGGCAACTTGCAGGCGGGCTTTCCACCTTTGCTTGGCATTGGCGACCGAAAAACCCGCGCTGAAATCGAGCAAATCACGAGACAGGGTGGAGGGCGAATGCCCGGTTACGCGGTCATGCCGGATGGCAAGCGCAAGGCCATTCTCGACTACGTCCTGAACCACAAGCCACCCAGCACCCCCCGACCGCAACCCGGAGCCCCTGCCCCGCAGGTGATCGACAAACAGCCACCCTCCTATGCCTTCGGGGGATTTCGCCGTTGGCTGGACGACGAGGGATATCCTGCTATCAAGCCACCCTGGGGCACCTTGAATGCGGTCGATCTCAACAGCGGGCAGATCAAGTGGAAGGTGATCCTCGGCGAATATTCCGAACTAACTGCCCGGGGCATCCCTCCGACGGGAACCGAAAATTATGGCGGCCCCCTGGTGACAGCGGGCGGTCTGATCTTCATCGGGGCCACCGCCGACGAGACCTTTCGAGTCTTCGACAAGGAAACCGGTAAAGTGCTGTTTAAGGTCAAATTGCCGTTCAGCGGCAATGCCACCCCCAGCACTTACATGGTGAACGGCCGGCAATACGTGGTGATTTCCGCGGGCGGCGGAAAGTCCGGCCGACCCCGAGGCGGCAGCTTGGTGGCCTTTACGCTGCCGGAGTAAAGGTCCATCCTGGGAACGACTATTTGCAGAAAGAAAAAAAGCCGTTCTCAGCGATCGGTTTTCCCACTGGGTTGCCGTTGAACTTATATTTCAACATCAGGACCTTCACTGTGCCGGGAGCCGGCCCGCAAAGGCCAGGATGTGGGCTTTTGGTTGTCATCAGTTTTTGAATATTCTTTTGTCGTGCCTAAAATCGATGTGGTTGTCGAGCATCAATCGGTTTCTGCCGTCTGAATGCACAGCGTATCCCTTAATTTCTTCGGCAAGACTCTTGATGGTGGATGGATAATACACATCTACAATCAGTTCCACATCGGAACTTCCGCCGGGGACTCCGATGAACGGGTTATTTGCCTGTCTCAAATCCCTTATCACCTGGCTTTCTGTCTTCCCCCAGAAATTATCAAGTGGAATATCATCATCTGGCCGGTCAAACCGCCACATCCAATATGTTGAGTAACCCATTTTCCCTTCGTCAATCTCAAAGTATTGCCTCGATTGCGGATAATTTATAAGGGTTGTTTTGAGGGTGGCCGGACAAACCCACGTCTTATGTTGAGGGTTGTATGTTTTCAATACTTGAGCCGCCCACCCGGAACGTGGATCTGATTTTGGCCAGTTGGACCAAGGCCGGTACCCTCCAGGTAGAATCAACTTTAAATCACGGCGATCCGGAAAACGGGAGTCGTTATCTCCCCTATACATTGTAAGGAACAATCCCAATTGCCTGAGGTTGGAACTACAATCGATACGTTTTCCCTGAGATTTGGCTTTTGCCAAAGCCGGTAAAAGTAATCCCGCGAGAATCGCTATGATTGCGACCACCACCAAGAGCTCAATAAGAGTGAAAGCTCGTCTGGATACAGTTCTCACTTCCCTTCTCCCTTCAATTCTTCACCCGAAAACTCTCCCGTCCCACCTTTAATAGTTCGTCAAGCGGAAATCGGTAGAGTTTATCCTCCACCCCAAGGTCACCTGGCAGCAGCCAGATGTGTTTATCGAAGACCGCCATGCCTTCTCTTGTTAAGTTTCCCGTCGCATGACGGGGCAGTCTAAGTTCTGCA
>JABGZB010000008.1 GCA_018674955.1 Verrucomicrobiota bacterium
GAAGGAGCAGGTGTTCAATCACCCGGCGCTCGTGGCGCAGTTCACGCCGCGCATCCCGTGTTACCAGGCGGACACCGATACGCGGCTGGGCCGTGCGCTCGAGCGGCGGCTTGAGCCGTTGAGCTGGGTGCGGCATTTACAGCAAACTTACTTCGAACAAAAGTCCGCTCCCGAGTGGACGATGGCCGACGACGGGAAGTTCCCGCCAACATACCCGAACACGTACCGGTTGCCGGTCGGCGTGCCGTTATCCGCCGAGTTGCCAAGCGCGAAACGCGGCTTGGCCAGCGAGCGGCACAAGCCGTGGTCGACTAACCAGTTGGGCCAAGTCAACATGGAATGGGTGACGCCGGAGAGCTCGTTGCAATGGCAGGCGTTCCGCCGCTTGGCCAAGCGGCTGAAGGGCAGGGGAAGTGATTTACTCGTCGTCGTTGGCCCGTTGAACGAACACATGATGAACGACACGACGCGGGAAAAGTATCTCGGCTTTCGCATAGCCGTCGCCGCATGGCTGTCGGTGGAGGGGATTCGTTTTGTCGTGCCGGAAGTTTTACCGCGCGACGAGTTCGCCGACGCGAGTCACCCGCTGACCCAAGGCTACGAACGCCTGGCCAAGCGACTCGCCGCCGCCCCGGTGTTTCAAAGTTGGCTGGGCCAATAAAAAAGGCCGCGAGGTTTCGCGGCCTTTGGAAAGTGTGTTTCGTATTTCAGTGTTCGACTGAGAGGCAGCCGATTTTGGCGAAGGCCCACGTGAAGCCGAGCAGGCTGAAGGTGAAGAGGTGCGGGCCGCCAACGAGATAAAGCAGCAGCGTCCCAGCAACCAGCGCTGCCCAGGCAGCCGGCGGTTTCTTGTTGTACAACACGGTGAGTACCCCGAGGAAAACGACGATGAGCACCAACCCCACCAAGCCAAGCGTCATGCCATGCGATTCGGTGGCTACGAGGTTTAGGATGCCGAGTGCGATCACGACAGCCATTCCGGTGATGGCGAGGATGCTGTTCACGAAAACATTATTCATGCGGCGCGCATTGAGCCGAAAACCTAGGTGTCTGGCAAGGTTTTAGTCTATTTTCCTCCAGTTTTTTGAAATGCCTTGTGGTTTTGGGCCGGTTTGCCGCAGTCTGTCCGCAGCATGGCCGATCGGATGATCACGGATGTTTTGACGCAACCAGACGCTGCCCTTGAAGGGTCGTTGCGGCCGGGTGTGTTCACCGATTTCACCGGTCAACTCAAGGTCAAGGAGCGGCTCGGCATCGCGGTTGAGGCAGCTAAGCAGCGCAGCGAGGCGCTCGACCACATCCTCCTCAGTGGCCCCCCGGGCCTCGGCAAGACCACACTCGCTGGTATTCTCGCCCGCGAGATGGGCGGCGACATGAAGATCACCAGCGGCCCGATTATCGAGAAGGCCGCCGACCTCGCCGGCTTGCTGACGAATCTAAACCAGGGCGATGTGCTGTTCATTGACGAGATTCATCGATTGCAAAAAAACATCGAGGAATATCTCTACCCGGCGATGGAGGATTTCACGCTGGACATCATCATCGACCAGGGGCCAAGCGCCCGGAGCGTGCGGTTGAATCTGCCGAAGTTCACACTCATCGGTGCGACGACCCGGAGCGGCCTGTTGACGGCGCCGTTGCTGACGCGCTTTCCCGTGCGCGAGCGTCTTGACTACTATGTGGCCGACGATCTGCAAACGATCGTCCGGCGATCCGCGGGGTTGCTCAACGTCGAGATCGACACCAACGGAGCCGCCGAGGTGGCGCGTCGTAGCCGAGGCACACCGCGCATCGCGAACAACCTCCTGCGCCGCGTGCGCGATTACGCGCAGGTGAAAGGCGACGGTCGCATTGACGGCGGCACTGCCGATAAGGCGTTGGCTATGCTCGAGATCGACGCGGATGGCCTCGATGAAATGGACAAGCGCATCCTCGAGGCGATCATCGTCAAGTTCAGCGGCGGGCCGGTTGGTTTGTCGTCGCTGGCCGTGGCGGTCGGCGAGGAGCCGGACACGCTCGAGGAAGTGTACGAGC
>JABGZB010000125.1 GCA_018674955.1 Verrucomicrobiota bacterium
ATGCGCTCCATCTGCGGGTTCATGTCGCCGTCGTCGGTGACGAGGCAACTGGCGCTGTCGGTCAACCGGTCCGAGAGGCGAACTTCTTTCACGTCGTCCTTGAGGCTGTCTTGCACTTTTGTGATGAGTTTTTTGTATTTACCGGAGGCTTCCTTTTTCTGTTCGTCGGCGATCTTCTTTTCCTCCTCGGTGCCGAGGTCGATGTCGCCTTGGGTGATCGACTTGAGCTTCTTTTTGTCGTATTCGCCGAAACCGGACAGGATGAACTCGTCCACGGGCTCAACCATAAACAGCACCTCGATGTCTTTCTTTTTGAATACCTCGAGGTGAGGCGAGTTCTCGACGGCGCTGCGCGAGGTGCCGGTGATGTAGTAGATTTCCTTTTGGTCGATGACTATGCGCTCGGTATATTCCTTGAGCGACACGTATTTCCCTGGCTCGGTTTTGCTGCTTTCGAACAGGAGCAGATCCTTGATTTTATCCTTGTTAGAGGGATCGACCTCGATGCCTTCCTTGAGCACCTTGCCGAACTCGCGGTAAAAACTGAGGTAATCATCCCCCGTCTTTTTCATCATCGCCTTGAGTGCGGAGAGGATTTTACTCGTGACGTTTTTCTCGATTTTTTTGATGACGGCATCTTCCTGCAGGATTTCGCGGGAGACGTTCAGTGGCAGATCGTTGGACTCGACGACACCCTTGGCGAAGCGCAGGTAGCGGGGGAGCAGCGCTTCGCAGTTGTCCATGATGAAGATGCGTTTCACGTACAGGTGGATGCCGTGCTTGGTGCCTTCCTGCTGGAACATGTCGAACGGCGCCTTGGAGGGTAGGTACAGGAGTGCCTTGAATTCGATGGTGCCCTCGGCGGAGTAGTGAATTGTCTTGAGCGGGTCGGTGTAGTCGTGTGAGATGTGTTTGTAAAACTCATTGTACTCCTCCTTTTTTACCTCGCTCTTGGGGCGCATCCAGATCGCCTTCATCGAGTTTAGCGTCTCCTCAGTGACGGTAGTTTGTTTTTTTGCGCCTTCCTTCGGCTTGCCCTCGTCGTCCATCGGGGTTTCATCCCGGATGACGTCCATCACGACGGGGTACTCCACGAAGTCCGAATACTTTTTGACGATTTGCCGAAGCCTGAATTCCACGATGTAGTCCCCGCAGTCCTTGTTGAGGTGCAGCGTGATCTCGGTGCCGCGCTTATCTCGGCCGCCCTCGGAGATTTCGTAGCTGCCGTCGCCGCTCGATTCCCACGTCCACGATTCGTCGTCAGTGGCGGAGCGGGTTTTGAGCGTGACCTTGTCGGCGACCATGAAGGCCGAGTAAAAGCCGACGCCGAACTGGCCGATCAATTCCGGATTGTCCTTGGTCTTGTTTTTCTTAAGTTCCTCCATGAACTGCCGAGTGCCGGAACGGGCGATGGTGCCGATGTTGCCCTCGAGTTCCTCCTTGGTCATGCCGATGCCGTTGTCCTCGATTCGGAGCGTCTTGGCTTCGTTGTCGATAAAGAGCTTGATCCGGAACTCCGGATTGTCCTTGATGAGATCTTTGTTGGAAAGTGCACCGAAACGCAGTCGGTCGATCGCGTCCGATCCGTTGCTGATCAATTCCCGCAGAAAGATATCCTTGTTCGAGTAGAGCGAGTGAATGACCAAATCGAGTAATTGCTGAACCTCGGTCTTGAATTCCTTTTTTTCCGTTGCCATGTGTATACGCGCTAATTGCGCGGGCACAATAAACCCATTGCAAAGCTGGAGTGCAAGCTTTTGATCGCTTGGCCAAGTGTGGGGAGTTTCTGCTTCACAGCCCGAGAGCGACTCGTTACATTGCTCATCCGAAGTTTTATGGCCAAAACCTCTTCTTTAGTCCCTCACGATACTCTCGCCGGTCGGTTCACTGGAAAGGTTGAATTTGCGGATCATTTCGTCCCGCACACCAACATTCAGCATGTCGTGTTCGACTTCGACGGTACGCTGTCACTAATCCGTGAGGGCTGGCCGGAGGTGATGCTACCGATGTTTGAGGAGTTGCTGCCACCGGCTAACGGTGACGACGCAGCCAGCGTGCGCGCCATGTTGCTGGACGACATCATGATGTTGAACGGCAAGCAGACGATTTTCCAAATGATGAAGTTTGCTGAGCGCGTCACCGAGCGCGGCGGTGAGCCGCTTGATCCACTGGAGTATAAACACGAATATCTCCGGCGGCTCGAGGTGCGGATTCAGTCCCGGGTTGAGCGTTTGGCTAATGGCGACTCCGAGCCCGTGGAGTTTCTACTGCACGGGTCGATTGCGCTGCTCGATAACCTGCGGAAGCGGGGGTGGACCCTTTATTTGGCCAGCGGCACTGACGAGCCATTTGTCAAGCGCGAGGCCGAGTTGCTTGGGCTTGGCCGGTACTTCGGTGAGCGTGTCTACGGGGCGCAGGATGACTACATGAGCTTCTCCAAAAAACAAGTGATCGAGCGAATCCTCCGCGATAATGAGGTGGAGGGGGATCGGTTGCTGGTGGTCGGCGATGGGTATGTGGAGATCGAGAACGGCAAGGATGCGGGTGGCCTTGCGGTAGCAGTGGCCAGCGATGAGGCGAACAACGGCTTGGGGCAGTTCGACGAGTGGAAACGCAACAGGTTGCTCGGCGTTGGAGCCGACATCGTCGTACCAGATTATCGTGACGCCGCCGTATTGGTGGATGTGATCGAGGGAAAATGATCGGCAAAAAAATAGATCTCCAGAAAATAAAGCCGTTGCCATTGGCCAAGCGCAAAAGCTTGACCACGGTGCAGGAAGTCTTGGTGCCGCTCGATGCCGAGCCGACGGCAATCAGCGATGCGCTGATGAACCAAGTTGACGACTGCGCCAAGCGCATCCGCGAAGCCAAGGAAAACGGCAAGGCCGTTATGATTATTTACGGGGCGCACCTGATCAAGAACGGTGCCGCATTGATTCTCGACAACTTGATTGCCAACGGCTGGCTGTCGCACTTGTCCACCAACGGCGCGGGGACGATTCACGACTGGGAGTACGCTTGGCTTGGCCGCTCGACCGAGTGCGTTCGCTCGAACGTCGCGACCGGTACGTTCGGCACATGGGAGGAGACGGGGCGCACCATTCACTTGGCGTTGCTCGCCGGCGGGGTCGAGGGACTGGGGTACGGTGAAGCACTTGGCCGGTTGATCGCTGGGGACGGCGTTGACCTGCCGACGGCGGACGAGTTGGCCGAGATTATCGCGGTAGAGCCGGCTCACGAGTTGGCTGCGGCTCGGGCGGAGTTGCTCCATGCCATGCGAAACGGCTTCGTGCTGGAGGGGCGGTGCGACCTCGAGCATCGCTGGAAGCAGGCTTCGGTCGTGGCTTCGGCTTATCGCCACGGGGTGCCGTTGACGGTGCATCCCGGCATCGGCTACGACATTATTTCAAACCACCCAATGTTCAACGGTGCGGCAATTGGCCGGGCGGCGCAGGTCGATTTTCAAACATTCGCCGGGACACTTGAGCAACTTGACGGCGGGGTGGTGTTGTCGGTCGGCTCGGCGATCATGGGGCCGCAAGTGTTCGAGAAGGCGTTGAGTTGCGTGAACCACATTCGACTACAGGAAGCGCGGGACATCGTGCGGGATCACTCAATGTACGTCGTAGATTTGCAGGACGGAGGCAACTGGGACTGGACGCAGGGCGAACCGCCCGTCACCAGCCCGGCCTACTATCTGCGGTTCTGCAAAACATACGCCCGAATGGGCGGATCGATGCATTATCTGCAGTGCGACAACTTGGCCTTCGTCCAGCATTTATCCCGTGCGTTGGGCAACGCGAACTCATCGTGAAAAAGGAGCGTTTTGCTGAGATTGCCGATCGGTTTTCCGATCTTCGAGTGGCGTTGGTCGGGGATTTTTGTTTGGACCGCTATCTCGAGATCGATCCCGCGCTGGCCGAGACCTCGATCGAGACGGGGCTGGAGGTTTTGAACGTGGCCAATGTTCGTTCGCAGCCCGGGGGTTGCGGCACCATCCTGAATAACTTGTCGGCGCTTGGCGTGGGAACGGTTTTTCCGGTGGGCTTCGCCGGCGAGGACGGCGAGGGGTTTGAGTTGATGCGCTCGCTTGGCCAAGTGGGCTGCGTTGATTTGGAGCATTTTTTTCAGACCCCCGAGCGTAGGACTTTTTCCTACACGAAGCCGATGATGATGGAGGCGGGAAAGTCGCCGAGAGAGTTGAACCGGCTCGATTTCAAGAACTGGTCTCCCACGCCGGAGTCGGTACAGGAGCGAACCATCAGCGCACTCAGCACCTTGGCCAAGCGGGTGGACGTGATGGTGTTGCTCGAGCAAGTGGACGAGGCCGACACCGGCGTGCTTGACGGGGGCGTGCTCGATGCGATTGGCCAAATCCGACGCGACAATCCCGATCTGCTCATCCTCGCTGACAGTCGTCGGGGGCTGGGGCACTTTCCCTCCGTTGGGTTGAAAATGAACCGGGAGGAGTTTGCCGTGCTAACCGGCGGGTCGGCGG
>JABGZB010000126.1 GCA_018674955.1 Verrucomicrobiota bacterium
CCATCGGGCGAGGTCAGCAGTGTGCCGTTGGCTCCAACTGTCAGAAACATCCCGCCGCCAAACGTCACGTCGTTGAGCCACTCAGTCGTGCCAGACTTGGCGGTAAGCCAGCGCTGCCCGTTGTCCGAGTAAAGGATCGTCCCCTTGAAACCGACAGCGACAAACCGGCCGTTGCCGAACGCCACGCTCTCGAGGCCGCTCGACGTCGGCGTGTTGGGTTCCGTCCACTTCGTGCCGCTGACCGAGGAGACGACCGTGCCCCGCGTGCCGACGGCCACGTACTGCCCGCCGCCGGTCGTGATGTGTTTGAGCCAGGCGGTGGCGCCGCTGTCGTGAAATGCCCACGTCCCGCCGTCCGCCGAAAGTCCGACCTTGCCCCCCTTTCCCACGGCAAGGAACCGGTCGCCGTCGTGGATCACGTCCTCGATATTCACGAACTCAACGCCCTTGACCAAGCGCCACGCGCCGTCATTATTGGAAACCGTCACCGTGCCCAGCCAGCCGACGGCCAGCCGCGTGCCGCCGCCGATCGCGCCGCCGAAGAGCCGCTGCTTGGTCCCGCTGTCGCCGGCCTTGGCCCAGCCCGCCGCCCCGGCGTTGTGCTTGGCCAACGTGCCGCCGTCGCCGCCGACGAGAAACTGCCCGCCGCCGTACGTCGCAAACGAGAAGTTGCCTGTGTCAGCCAACGTGGTTTGTGTCCAGCTATTGATCGGGTCGTCGCTGCCCTCGACCGCGACCGGGATGGTGGCCTCCGCGCTGCCGCCCCTGCCGTCCACCGCGGTGCAAGTGACCACAAACGTCGAGCCCGAGCCGAGAAAATAGGTGTGCGAAATCGTTTTGCCGTAGGCCGCTTCAGTGCCGTCGCCGAAGTCCCACCGGTAAAACAGCGCGTCATTGTCCGGGTCGGTGCCGTTGGCCGTGAGGCTGAACGGTTCGCCCACTTTGCCCTTCACCGACGCCCCGTCGATGCTCAGTTTTGGCGCGCGATTGGAGGCAACCGAGCCGTACACCACCCGCATGTCCACCCACAATTCCCGGCCATCGCCGCCACGGGCCACGGGCGTGACCGACACCCGCCGGCTGCCATCATGGAACGTTTTGCCCATCTGCAGCGAGTGGTCGCGCGGTTGGCTCTCCTCAAATTCACGGCGCGTCTCCGGCGTCATGTCGAGCAGCAGCGAGCCGTCGCCGCTCATCGAACTCCCCGATTTGAGCCCCCAGCGCAGCATGATTTCATCCCCAACCACCCAGTGCCGGACGCCCACCCAGTAGTCACGCCCGGAGTTTTTGCCAATCTTCAGCGCGCGCACGCCGACGCTGGACTCGCGGTGGTCGTGCGCCTTCACGCGATAGGTGCCAGTGCGGGAGACCGATCTCACCGACGCATTCGAAATCCACGAGAGATAGTTCTTGAAATAGACGTTGAAGTGCCCGTACGCGGAGTAGTTGCCCATGTTGTCGTATGGATCGCCGTATTCATCGTGCTCACCGACGCCGATCGGGGAGTCGCCCTGCGTCGGCACCCAGGCATTGGCGTGAAACAGTCCAAGGTTGTGGCCGATCTCGTGCTGGATCGTGTCGTTGCTGAAACCGCCGTTGAGCCAAAGCCCGATCGTGCCGACCCGCGCCTTGCCGGCCCAGCCGTCGAAAATCGAGTCGAAGCAAACGATGTACAGGTCGTAGTCGCGGTAGTTGTATTTTGCGTCGAACGCCTTGGCGGCATCACGGCCTGAGGCCAGCAAAATGTCGTCGCGACTCTCCGGCTCGGCCTGATACCACGACGCCGGCTTGGGCATCCGCAACACCCCCGGCACCAGCGTAGTGTCGATCGTGAATTTCCCGTACGAGTTGTCACCGAGAAACTCGTTCGTCCGCTTCATCGAGAAGTTTGTCGCCTCGTCGTTGAGCGGGTTGCCTTCGCGGTCGGAGAAATCAACGCGAATGAACAGGACGCGCTTTTTGCCGGTCGTCCACGCCACGGATGGCTTCCGCTTGGCCACCGGCCGCAGCCGCACCGCCGGGCCAGGCGACTGCTCGGCGGCGATGAGTTGTTGCTGCCAAGCGGCAGCCGCCGCCGGGGAGTCGAACGCGCGCCGCTCGCCGGCCAGCGACAGGACGGTTTGATTCGGCGCGAGGCCAAGCGCCGATTTTTCAGCGACTGAAAGCTCGCGGGCCGGCTCGTCAGCAATAGCCATTTGCCCGCCGAGCACGATGCCGTGCACCGGCAGGCCGCTCTTCGAGCCAAGGTGTGCGCGCCGCCCTTGGCAACGCGGCGTTAGGCGTTGGCCGTTTAACTCGAGCGTGCTCTCCACTTTGCAACTGCGATGCCCCGGGCCACCGCAGGCAACCGTCACGGTGTACTCCGCCAACCCCTCGGCGTGTTGCTCAAGGTGACGGACGACCGGTTCCGGCAGCTTGGCCAAACGCGGCACGGCGCGTTGCAGGGCCAGGTGCGGCTGCGTGGCGATGAGCCGCCTCATCGCCGGTTGGCGCCGCTTGGCCAAGCGCACCCCCTCGGCCACCAGGCTTGGCCGGTCGTCCGCCTGGGCCGCCTCGTACCGGGCGAGCCATTGGCCAAAGTCCGCGATCGAGTCGGCGGCGAGCGTCGGGCCGGCGAGGGCGAAGCCAAGCGCAAGGCTGCTCCAACGAATATATTTACAAATGAAAGTCATGCCGGTGGCACCCGCAAGCCGCAACTTACCAAAACGCTGCCCAGACTCCCGCAAAAAAGGTTCGGGGGCACAAGCGCCCTGCGTGTCGGGGAAGCGGATGGTGGGGCGTGCTGTCCCCTGCGCGCCGGGCAGTCGCAGACGGCTGGGACAGCCATCCCCACCCTCACCCAACGAACTCAGCCTGCTCGATGCGGAGGAGGCGCGGCTTCCAGCCGGGGCCGCCGGAGAAGCCGCCAATGCGCCGGTGCGCCGCCAGCACCCGGTGGCACGGGACAATGACCGGGATCGGGTTAGCGCCGCAGGCAGAGCCGACGGCCCGCGCCGCGCCCGGCTTGGCCAGGCGCCCAGCGATCTCGCCGTACGAGCGGGTTTGGCCAGGCGGAATGTTGAGCAGCTCCGCCCAGACCGTTTGCTGGAATTGGGTTCCGGCCGAGAGGTCAAGCGGCGGCAGACGGCGCGGCGCTCGGCCAAGCAGCAGCGACTCGAGCGCGGTGGCGGTGGCCGCCAGCCAGCGCTTGGCCAAGCCGGTTGGTTTCGGAGCGGGCTTGAGCGCGCGGGCTTTGCCTGGGAAATCGAGCCGGCACAGGCCGATGTCGTTGAACTGCGCGACGAAGGTGCCGTGCCGTGTGGCGATGGGAACGGCGCTAGTCATCGCGGTCATCCTCGCGGCCGAAGATCAACGCGACGGCGATGGCGATGACCGCCGCGATGACGATGATGGCAACCCGGATGGTGGTTTCGTCAGTCAATATTTCGATTCTCAGTTGTGTTCATTCGTGTCTTAAAAATATGTTCAGTTTTGTTTATCCACAGATTCACTGCTCACTGTTGAAGGAGTGTCCAGAATAGGCCGATCAGCACGAGCACGAGCAGCACGGTGAAGGCGAGGAAACGGTTGCGCGCCACGCGCCGCTCGTAACGCAGCGGCCGCAGGCCCTGGATGCTCCCGGCGGCGAGGAAGTTGACCATGCGAGGGTTGGACGAGATCGGCGGTTTGCGGAACCGGCGGCTGAACCATTGCCACAGGGTTTCGTTTTCCGGTTCGCTCGTGCCCAGCGGCTGCTCGGAGAGCGGACGGCTGGGGCGCGGCGGCAGCGGCTCGTCGCCGGGCTTGAGTTCGTGGACGGTGGGGGGCGTGTCGGGCGGCTCGGCCCCGTTCTGATTGAGTTGCTGGATTTGCGACTCCAAGTCTGCCAGGCGGGCCTTGAGCGCTCTGGCCCGGCTCTCGAGTGGATCCTTGCGTCGGAACAAGCCCATGGCGGCTCAGCTGCTCAACTGGAGGGTCAGCAGGATGACGATGGCAACGCCAACCACGACCAGCGGCCAGGTGAAGGCGAGGCCCATCCGGCTGAGCTGCCGGAAGCTGAGTTGCTCGAGACCAGGCCGCTCCTCAGTTTGCGATTGCGCGTCACCGGCGGGCGCGAGGGCGGTTTCACCGTCGAGCACCGGCCACTTGAGCCGAGCGGAGTTCCATTCCAGCCGAGCGTTCTCGATAGTGGTCAGCGCGCGGGTCAGCTCAACACTCCCGTTTTCCTTCGTCCATTCCTCCTCCACGATGCTGTTGATTTTATTGAGCGAACCCTGGAGGTCGCTGACGGTCATGGCGAGTTGCTCGGCGGTGCGGCCACTAGACAACTCGGCCTCCTTGAGCAGGCCGATGCCGCGCGTGAGGTACTGCACCATTTCCTCGCGGCCGGTGGTCAGCTCGTTGCTCCGCTTGCGTGCCTCCTCAAGCTCGTTCTTCTCGCGCTCGATCTCCTCCTGTTCGCGCTTTAGCTCAGCAAGCTTTTGCTGCTTCTCGCTGACGCGTGAGGTCAACTCCTCCTGGCTGAGTGGAGTGGTAGCAGTGGAGTCGTCCGCTCCGAAGGAAGGCGTGCCGGACTCCTGCATGGCCTCGAGGTCGCGATCCACGAAATCAGACTCGTCGAGTTTTGACGACATGCAGGGAAGCTATCCCTCGGCTGTGAAGCTGTAAAGCGCTGATGTTTTAGCTTGAAACAACGGCCG
>JABGZB010000127.1 GCA_018674955.1 Verrucomicrobiota bacterium
AAAACGGCCAAGGGCGCCGACCTGATGAGCGACGCCCCTGGCACCGCCGAACCCAAGCAACTGCGCGACCTGCACATCAACCTCCGCGCCCCGCAACAGGAAAAACCAAAGGCAGAGTGACGACGCTCACTCGTTGATGAAGTAGCTCAGGTTCTCGAGTTCCATTGCGAGGTTGACGTTGTTGACGGTCACCTCGTCGGGCACCGACAACACGATCGGCGCGAAATTTAGGATCGCCACCACGCCGCACTCGACCAGTTGATTGGCTACCTCCTGCGCGGCGGTCGGCGGCACGCACAACACAGCCATCTTGACCGCGTGATCGGATATCAGTTTTGGCAGATCCTTCATCGGCCTCACCTTAACTTGGATTTTTTCCGCCTTGAGCCACTCGGACAATTTCACCTTGCCCGCGGTCGCCGACTCTTGCTCATCGACCATTGACTCTTCCACCAAATACCGGCCGGGCTGAATATCAAACGCGCCAATGATCCCGAACCCCTCCCGCTCGAAGCCTCGATAGCTGAGTAGCGCCCTGCCAAGGTTGCCGACCCCCACGATCACCACCGGTTGCAGGCTCTTTGTGCCGAGCAGCTTCGTGATCATCTCGATCAATTGCTCCACATCATAACCCAGGCCGCGCGTGCCGAACTGCCCGAAGTACGTGAGGTCTTTCCGCAACTGTGTGGACTTCACACCGGCCGCCTTGGCCAACACCTCACTGGAAACGGTGTGGATGGTGTTGTTCAGCAGCCGATGTAAGCATCGCAAATAAACCGACAGACGGTAAATCGTCTTGCGGGGGATTTCTGTTCGCGCCACTTTTTTCATCGGCTAATCGACGAACATCATTTCGTTGGAAACCAACAACGCTTGGCCAAGCCGTTCCCACGCGGCGGCGCTCGGCACGAATTCATCGACGAAGCGCTTGGCCAAAGCCAACTCCCCCGCCGACGGTTCACGCTGATAAGCCAAGTGGTAAATAACGCGGATGCGCTCTTCGTCATCCGCTGAAGCCACGCCCGAACGCGCGTCCAAGTGCTTGGCCTGCGTCTCGATGAACGGGCTGTTCAAAAGGTACAACGCCTGCTGCGGCACCGTGGTCGTGAAGCGCTGAGGGCAAGTCGTGTCCGGCCCGGCAAAGTCGAACGTGCGAAACAGGTTCGGCAGGTTTTGCCGATCGACAAAACCGTAAACCGTCCGGCAACGGGCGTCCGGCTTGTTGGCGATCCGCACCGAGCGGCCGCCCTGCTTGAGGTCGAGGTTGCCGGAAACACTCAACACCGAGTCGCGCATCGCCTCGAAGTCCAGTCGCTTGCGGTTCATCTGCCATAGCAGCCGATTGCCGGGATCGCGCTCGGCGTATTGCGGGTGAACCGTCTCGCCCTGCTGATACGTGCTCGAGGTCACAATGCCCCTGATCAACGCCTTGACTGACCAGCCGTTCTCAATGAAATCCGCCGCAAGAAAATCGAGCAGCGCCGGGTGCGACGGCGGCTCCGCGCGTACGCCAAAATCACTCGGCGTGATGACCAGCCCGCTGCCGAACAGCCGCTGCCAAACGCGGTTGGCCATCACCCGCGCCGTGAGCGGATTCCCCGGGTCAGCAATCGCCTCGGCCATCTCTAGCCGTCCGCTCCCCTCCACAAACGGCTTACGCTCGCCTTGCGAGAGCGCCGCGATGAAGCGCCTCGGCACAGCGTCCCCTTTCATGCCCGGGTTACCACGCCGAAAAATCCGCGGATTGTGCGGCGAGGCATTGTCGAGCAGCACCATCGCGCGGTTGGGTGCGCCGGGATGTTCGCCCTCCAACTCGTCAAATTTGCGTTTCCGCGACCGGATACCCTCCCTCCCCTTCACATCCATCACGCGATTTACGTCTCCGTCGGAGAGCTTGGCCGGCGAGTCGTCGGAGTGAACCGCCTCGCGAAGCTCGGGCTGGTCGGACTTGGCCTTGTACAGCAGTTGGCCAAGCGACTTGGCAGCCGCCTCGAGCGACCCGGCCTCCGCAAGCGCCGCCCGCACCGCCAAATGCGCATTGGCCAACGGCTCGCCGCCGAGCACCGCCTTGGCCTGCTCAGCGAACGACCCGGCATCGAGCTTGGCCAGCGCAAACCAAGCGGCAAAAACTGGGTCGCCGGACTCCCGCCGCTTGCCTAGATGGCGCATCCAGCGGCGCGTCAATTCGGGGTCGAGCTTGGCCTTGCGGGCGAGTTCATCGACCTTGGCCGCCGACACCTTGGCCGCGCGGTGCGCCGCCCAAATGTAGTCGCCAGTCTGCTCTTTCACTTGCTCGCGAACGCGCGCGTACTGCTCACGCTTATAGCTGTTCAGCTTGTCCTCGCGCCGCTTGCGTTCCTCATCGAACGCCGCCCGCTGGATTGGATCAATCGCGTCGCTGATGAACGGCTTGTTGCCCGGTTCATGGCTGCTGGCAAACACGCCATAGAGCGAGTAGTAATCCGCTATCGGGATGGGGTCGTACTTGTGATCGTGGCAGCGGGCGCAACTGACAGTCAACCCCATCATACCGCGGGTCACCACGTCGATCCGGTCGTCTATAATGTCGTGCGGGTTATTCAAAAAACGCCGCCCCAGCGTGAGGAACCCCATCGCGGCAAGCGGTTCCTTGTCGGTGCCCAGTTCCAGCTTGTCGGCAGCGAGTTGCTCGATGATAAACCGGTCGTACGGCAGGTCAGCGTTGAAGGCGTCAATGACGTAATCGCGATAAGTGTACGAGTGAGTGAAGAGCCGCGCTTGGTTCCCGGCGAGGTAACCCTTGGTGTCGGCGTAACGCGCCACATCAAGCCAGTGACGCCCCCAGCGCTCGCCAAAACGCGGCGAAGCCAGCACCCGCTCGACGAGCCGCCGATACGCTCCCGGCGCGCCGGCGGCCACGAAGGCATCCACCTCCCCGGGCGTCGGTGGTAGGCCGGTCAGGTCGAGGGTCACCCGGCGAATCAACGTCCGGCGACCGGCGCGCCGGGCCGGTTGCATGCCATTTTCGAGGAGCTTGGCCAGGACAAAATGATCCAGCGCGCCGCTTGGCCAAGCGGCCCCGGACACAGCCGGCACGCTTGGCCGTGTCACCGGCTGAAATGCCCAGTGACCGGACGCCTCCGCCCCAACAGCGGCGAACGCACAGGTCAACGTGAGCGTAATTCTAGTGAAGCCTGAATGCATCAGCTAGTGCGCCTCGGCCAATTTATGACGGCGGCACCAAATCCAAATACCACCCCCAAGCACCAGCACAAACACAACGATGGCAAATTTCACCGCGACGATCGAAAGCGCCGAGCCGAGAAAGGCGCCGCTCGTCTCGACCGAGGCCACGATGGGATTGCCCAAGCCTCCGGTTGTCACGGTCGAACCGGCGCGCGCCACCACGGTTGTCGCCTGCACCGCGCCAGCCGCGCCACCGCCGGCGACCACGCCGAGCAGCCATTGCAGCCACGGATCCATGCCGGTAATGAAGGAAGCGGTGATGACGGTTCCGGCCACGATCGACGCCGGGCTGGCGATGGTGTCGAGCAGGTTGTCAATCCACGGAATGTAATAGCCGCCGATCTCAAAAAGAGTCGCCACAACGAAAACCATCAGCGCAATGTCACTACTCAACCAGTCGAACCCGCCCGCCAACTCGATCAGTGGCTGCCCATTGGCGTCTTGAGCGCGGGTACCGATGCTGACAGCCAACAGCGGCACGAACACCCGAAACCCACACGTCGCGCTCAACGCGACACCCATCATAATTGACAAAATCGCTTCCATCCGGAGAAGTTACCATTCTTGCGCCGTACAATCAACTCTTCAATTGGCCCTGATCGAGGCGCAGCGTCCGATCCGCATGAGTATCCGCCGACGCGCCGTGGGTCACGAGTACCACCGTGCCGCCGCCGCGATGAAACTCGGCCAAGTGTCGGATCACTTCCGCCGCGTTTTCCGGATCGAGATTGCCGGTGGGCTCGTCGGCGAGAATCAGCTTGGGCCGGTTCAACAACGCACGGGCCACGGCCAAGCGCTGGCGCTCCCCGGCGCTGAGCTCGCCGGGACGATGGCTGGCGCGACCGGCCAAGCCGAGTTCGTCCAGCAACCTACCGGCCCGCCGCCGCACCTCAGCGCTTGGTTTGCCGGGACAGGCCAGCAGCACGTTGCCGAGTAAGTCGAGATACGGCACGAGGTGAAACATTTGGAACACAAAACCAATCTCGCTCGAGCGCAGCCCCGCCCGCTCCGCCGGCGACAATGCATAAAGGTCGCGCCCGCCGAGTTGCACCGAGCCGGCGCTTGGCCGCTGCATACCGCCGAGCGTTAGCAGCAGCGTGGTTTTACCGCAGCCGCTCGGCCCGCGAACGGCGACGAACTCGCCCTCAGCAACCTCCGCCGTGAACCGGTCGAGGCTCGTGACCTCGGAGCCGTTCTTGCGAAAAATTTTCGTGACCTCGTCGCAGCGTATCATCGTCAATCCTCTCGCAAGGTTTCTGCCGGGTCATGCGACACGGCAAGCATCGCCGGGATGAAACTGGCCAGCGCCGCGAACACCGGCGTCGCCACAATCAACTGAGCGGCGAGCGGCCAGTTCGCCTGAATCGCCTTCTTCGTCACCGGAAACAGCGACGGCCCAAACTCCAGCACCGCCCACGTGCCAAGCGCCGCGCCGATCAATGCCGCCACCAACCCAAGTAACGCCGCCTTGCCGAGGAACAATACGGCGATGCGTCCACCGCCCTTGCCAAGCGCACGCAGAATGCCAATCTCCTGCCGACGATCGCGCACGTTGAACACCGCCAGCAACGCCACCCAAATCGCGCCGGCAACGAGCACTGACGGCAGCACGAATTGGTTCACCTTCTCGCGGGTCTGCCGCTGCTTGGCGCGGGCGTCGGCCAGCGTGCGTTGCTGCACCACCTGCACTTCCGGCAAAATACCGCCGATCTCCTTCCGCAAAATGGCGAGTGGATCCTGGTCGGCCGTGAGGCAGAGACAGTCAATCGCCTCAATCTCATTGATTTTCCCCGCCAAACCGAGCACCGATTGCGCGTCCTCGAGCCTCGCAAAAATCGTGATGTCGTCCGGCGTGCCGGTCTCGATGGGATCGTTCGCGACCGCGAACCGCCGCACGCCGACGTGCATCGTGTCATTCTTCTTTTTTTCCTGTACGAGCGCGACTTGGGAGCCGATGTGAATCGTGCCTTTTTCGATTTCGAAGCCCATCTTTTTTTTGCCCTGCCCCGGCGCAACATAAGTGTCCGACAGGCCGACCAGCAGGATGTCCTGCCCGTTGATGGTGTATTCGCGGCGCAACGAGCCGACAAGATGGTTGAACGACACGTTGTTGGTCAACTGCGTCGCCAGGCGGTCGAGCATCGAGACATCCATCGCGTGCCGTGAAAAACCGTCACGGTAAAACTGACCCAAGTCGGTCTTGACTGGAATCAATCGCAGGTTGAAACCCATGTCGCGGGTGACTCGGCGCGTTTCGCGCTCGTCCGCCTCGGCCAGCAGTTGCGACGCGATGACCACCGTCACCGCCATCGCCAAACCCAGTAGCAAAAAAAGGGCGTTGAGTTTACGAAAGCCCATCTCGCGAAGAATGTGCAACCAAACTGACATCAGTTGCCCGACCTCCGCAGCAATAGCAATCCGCCGCCGGCCAAGGTCGCCACGGCGATGAAGCCCAGCGTCCACCACACGGTGTTCGCCTGGCCAAGCGCCGCCGGTTCCGGCTCCAATTCAACCGGCTTGGCCTCCGCGACCGGTTCCGGTTCGGGTTCGGCTTCGGACAATGCTTCCGGCTCAAGGTTGAACTCAATCAACTCCTCGCTGTAGCCGAGCGAGAGTTGCTCGAAATGGTTCGACGTCGCAGTACCGGTTGGCCGCGAGTTCGGGCCGCGCGAAATGATGCGGCTGATTTCGGCTTTCACCTGCGGGTTGTCCGGGTCGAAGCCAAGCTCGGCGTAAGCCGCCGTTCGCTCGGCGCGACCCCACGACAAAGGGAACCGCTCCCCCTGCATCCACACGCGGTCGAGTCCGCACTCGCAGTCCTGCCCCACGACCGCCATGGCCTCCTGCAATTCCGAGCGCGTCACCAAGCCGCCGCGCAGCGGTTGGCCCACCCGTCGGCCGCGCCCCATCAGCACCACGGCCTGCGGCTCCGGCACAGGCTCGGCATCGAGGCCAAGGCTCCACAGCAGCACCGACTCGGCGGCGACGCGCTTAGTTGGGACGACAACAACCTCCGGCGGGTGATCGACCGGCTTGGGCATTTGCGGCATCAGCGGCGTGATAGCTTTGATCGCATCGTCCACGGCTGTGCGGGCGCGCTTGGTTTGCGCGGCATCAGTTCCTTCGACAAATAAAATCACCGCGTAAGCGGGAATGAGTTTTTCGATGAGCTCATCCCGGGTCGGCGACGAGATGACGGACGACAGGAACGACCACTCGGGATTGTCCGGCTTGGCGGCGGGGAAATTAACCGGCCAAGCCAACTCGCCAGCGGGCGACAGCAGCAGACCGGCGGGCACACCCGGCTTGCGCTTGGCCAAGTGCTTGGCCTGCGGATGGTCTCCCTTGGCCAAGTTGATCAACTGGAACTGAACATTGGCATCACCGAACAGCACCGCCGCCGCTTGCCCAAGTTGATCTACCCGGGCGCCGGGCACTTGGTCATCGACGAAACAGTAAAACGTGTAACGCTCGTTGCCCAAGTCCGCGAAGCCGACATCGCGCACCGTGTAGCGGCAGGCGTGGCCGGTCGCGACCGCCGCCAGCATCCAGGCAAACAAAATGGGCAAACGCAGTTTCAACGTGCGCGGAACGATACGTCCATCCACGTTGACCGCAAGACCAAATCGCCCGTAGCATCGGCGGCCGGGAGATGCAGGCGTTGATCGAGGAGTTTGGACAGTACCTCCGCCACGAGCGGGGGCAGTCCGAGTACACCCAAAAAGCCTACAGCAGCATCCTCAACCGTTTCGCCGACTGGGCCGGCGCACAGCAACTCGCCCGCTGGAACGCCGTCGAGTTGTCGCATCTGCTCGGCTACCTCAAGCACCAGCGAAACAGCGAGACGCCAATCGGCGACGACGCGCCAAAAAAACGCGGCCGACCCCGCAGCGACTCGGCCAAGCTCAGCACCGAGAGCCTCTATCTCGAGATCGCCGCGCTGAAAGCTTTTTATCGTTTTTGTGTGCAGGAACAGTTTCTGCCGTCGAACATCGCCGAGAACCTGACGCTACCCCGCCGGTGGAAACGTTTGCCGAAGGCGTTGACCGATGCGGAGATCGAGAAACTGCTGCGGCCGATCGAGCCGGCGACCCCGGCGACGCTTTGCGATCACGCGATGCTCGAGCTTGGCTACGCCTCCGGCTTGCGCTTGGCCGAGCTTCGCGGATTGAGGCTCGAGCAACTTCGGCTCGACGCCGGGTTCATCCACGTCATCGGCAAGGGCAACAAAGAGCGCATCGTGCCGGTGGGCCGCCGCGCCGTCGAGGCGATCGAGCGCTACGTGGAGCACGGACGCAGCAAACTCGCCAAGGCCGGCAAGAGCCCAAGCAATGTGTTCCTCACGAGTCGCGGCACGCCCTTTGCGGCAGTGACGCTATGGGGGCGCATCAAAAAACAGTGCGGCCGGGCCGGCATCGAGCGCAACATCACGCCACACATGTTGCGGCATAGTTTCGCCACACACCTGCTCGAGCACGGCGCTGACCTGCGGGTGATTCAGGAATTGCTCGGCCACTCCAGCATCGCGACGACCGAAGTGTACACGCACGTCGCCGGGAAACGCCTCAAAGCCATCCACCAGCAATACCACCCAAGGGGCTGAAC
>JABGZB010000128.1 GCA_018674955.1 Verrucomicrobiota bacterium
ATCCTCACGCACGCGTTCGGCTTCTACTTTCTCCAATGTCGCTCGCGCGACAGCCAATTCCTCCTCACTCAACCGACCGTCGCCATCCTCGTCACTTTTGCGCAAAATACCCCTGCGTGATAACCCTCTTTCTTCACGCCGCATATCCCGATTACGATCGCCGCGACTACTGCGTGAACGAGTCAAGTACCCCATCAACGAACCCATGCCCTTGAACTTTCCGGCCTCAACCTGCTTGGAAAGCGAGGCACGTTCATCGGTGCCCAAGCGGCCGTCCTTGTTGACATCGTACTGGTCATTAATTTCTTTGAAACGCTTGCCCACCCAATTTCGGGCGGCGTCAAATTCCTCCTCATTCAGTTCATCGTCCCCGTTCTTGTCAAATCGAGCAATAATCGGATCAGGATAACGGAACCTGCGTCTCTCCGACCGCCCCCTAGGATTAGGTTTGAGCCTGTCGGTGCGGATGACTTCGCGCTCGGCGACATCAAGCCGCCCGTCCTTGTTGACGTCGTACTTGGCCAACAGACTCTGGTATACGGCTGACGGTTCGTCCGCCTTTGCCAAGGACACGGCGACCAGCGACAGCAGCCCGATGACGGCAAGAGTTGATCCGGTAGGTTTCATTTCTTCAAATTCTTGGTGACTTGTTTTCCCTTAACATCGAAAGGCAATTCGTCGATGGCGCTCCATTCGTCACCAAATAACACGCGTACCTTGACAACACGGGTCTTGTCGAGGCGTACGGGGTGGCTGTATTTTTCCGCAACGGGTGAGATTTCCCCGCCGATCAGGCGAGGGTCCGAGCCATCGAGCGTGTAGTATACCTCACCCTGTGCAGCGGACATTTCTAGTTCGAAGCCCTGCTCAATTACCCCACCCCGCTTAGCCAGGCGGGCGGACTCGAGATCGGGAATCAACCCGTGCTTCCAGAGTTGATCAACGACGACCCGCGACCTCTCCGGGATGTACTCGTTAAACCATCGATCTACCTCGGGCTGCCAGTCGTCGTCCAGCGTGCGGGGCCTGTTGCCCGAGCCCGCACGGGAAGGAGGCGCCCAATTGGTGCTATGGGGATTGCCCCACCGGGCAGACTCCCCTATGACAGCCAAGTGCAATTTTGCGACTCGCTTGTTCAACAGGCTAGCCACGGATTCGGGTGTCAACACACCTCCATAATTGAAATGTTTGTGAACACGATCGGCCACCCGCTGGCGGAACTCCGCATTGTGCAGGCACTGTTGCCAGATCCATTGTGGATTGCTGCGCGTATACTCGTCGCCAGCCGGGTACGGACCAGTACGGTCCTCGTTGATTTTCAGAAACGTGTGCTCGGCATCCCAAACGTAATAGCGAAACCCTTCCTCGCCGTTCCGATTGCGGATGCCGTACCAGTTGTTCGCGGAACGATTCGACCCGAAAGAGGTGATCGGCGCATCGAGGTTGCCGCCGTAAAAGATAACCAGCATGTAATCGATTAGGTTGTCGGGGTCGAGCAGCACCTCATAGTCCGGATTGCGCGTCCCGTCCGGGTGGTTGCCCAGAATTTTCTGGTACGCCGCATGGGTCTCCACCCCGGATTTGCAAATTTTCCACAACCTCTCCCAGGCATCGAGATTGCCGTCCGTGGCGAATAAACCGTACTGAGTGTTCCCCTGCCCATTGCCCCGGCCGCGCCCGATCTTGATCACGTCGAAATCATCCGCCCTGCCCTTGAAATAGGAACCCCCAAAGGAGGCCTCCGGACGCTCACAGGTGTTGAAAAGGCCCCAGTACTGGCCATTGATGTAGAGATGGCAGAAATAGCCACGGGCTGTGGACTGCCCCATGGCCAACTGCAGATCGCGGTTGAACTGGTCTCGCATGAATGTACAACGCGGATCGTTGCTCAAGCTCCACGAGTAGTTGCTGAACGTACGTAAGTCGAGATTATCGAACTCGCTCGCGGCCGTCTTGCCAAACACGGGATACTTCAATTTTGCAGGACCATACTCGCCCCTGAAGAAAAAGCGGAAGGCATGCTTAGCATTGCTAGTCATGCGGCTAAACCCGCCACGTATACGGATACCGCAGTTCACCTGAAAACCCTCCTGCTCGTCACCTTGTATCAACTCAAGCGAGCAGGCTCGTTCCCAGTCGCGCCCGTCCTCCTTGGCATTAGCATAAATACCATCCTCCCCGAACAGATCCTCCAGATCCATCACCAGCGAATAGCTTGGGATCACTCGCAGCCCCTTGAAAATCTTGTCTCGATATCGCTCGTCGTTGACCACACGTTGATCCATCCCATAGTCCACCCGGTTGGCCCCCCACTCATAGTGGAACCCCGGCGGCGGCAGACCCTCGGGCGACTGCCGGACAACATCTTTTAGGAATAGGTATGTCTGCGTCACAACTTTCGTCGGCTTGTATCCCGGCTTAAACGCTGCCGCACGGATCACCGTGGTTTTGCCAACCGTCAACGCGCCGTTCAGCACCTGGCCGCTGCCCTCGGCTGGCACCGAACCGTCAGTCGTGTAACGAATCTGGGCGCCCGGCGTTTGGGATGTAATGCTCAACTCGAACGGCTCCTCGTAAAAACCGTGGGGCTGGTTGAAGGCAAGCTTTGCCACTTTGCCGGCCAAGGTTTCTCCGTTGGGCGCGCCCGGCGTCGGACGCAGGAAATAAACCTGCCCGGCGAGCACCGAGGCCGACGAGGCGGTACTCGGCTTCCAACCAGCCGGCATGCCGTAGGAGACGTCATCGCGCTGCTTGGGATACTTCATGACAAAATGATGCGCCACCGTCTGCCCGTCCGGTTGCACGAGGCCAAGGTACTCACCGCCCGCGCCGAGTTTGAAACTGGCATGCAGTTCCCCGTCCGGCTTGGCCCGGTTTTTGCCGGAGGCAAACACCAGCAAAAAACCGCCTGCCTCGATCTTCACGGCGGGAAACATCCACTTGGCCAAGTCCTTGGCATCGTCGGTCAGCGCCCAACCAGCTAGGTCGATCGTGGCGTCGCCGGCGTTGTGAATCTCGATCCAGTCTGAACGCTCGCCATTGGAGTCCTTCAAGCCTTTGTCATTAACCGCAAGGAATTCGCTGATAATCAACCGACCCTGAGCCTGGCCAAGCGAACTCACAAAAAAAACCAACAAAGTCACCAGAAGGATATAGAGTTGTTGCATAAACGACAGAAATACGGAGGTTGAAAGAGAAAAGTTTCACTTGGCCAAACGACAAGTGAAAGAAAAAAACGCCGGTTTCCCCGCGCTTGACATGAATGAGGGGTGAACACCGATAGTCAATTCACTTATTCTTTGATCCTTTAAAAAATCAATTCATCTGATGAAATAAGTCCATATTCTTTATTTCGCCGCTAATATCCGATTCGCTCAAATCAACATCATTTGGACCACACCCATACATGATTCCAATTATTCGGTTACCGATTATTTGCCCCTCTCATTGCAGTTTCAGATCCTCATCTGATTAATGCCACAAGCTTGATCTGCCTGGCGTCCCCAAGTTCGTATGACTTACCCAGATGCTTGTTAGCGACATCCCGTTTAGCACAGTAGCACGCCAAGTTATATTGGATCATGCTTTCGTTCGAAAACAGTTTGGCCGTCGCAGTGAGCAGGCTGAATTCGGCGTCGCTCAAAACTGGTGTGTGAAGGCCAGTTGCGCGACACCCCAATCGCGCCCGCGGTACAGGTTGTGGAAAGGCTCGGCGTAGGGGCCAAGCGCACCGTAACGGGTGAAGTACGGGCCACCAGACAGTTTCACCGCCGAGTTCGCACCCTGCCACCGGATACCCAAACCAATATGCCACGTCTCCAATTCCGGCGCGGCACTTGAGAGTAGCAGCGAGTCGTCGATCTCGCCGGTGTCGGTGTACCAACGGCCGGTCAGGCTGAAGTACCATTGCTCGTCAATGTCCATCTCAAGCGTTTCATCAACGAACCAAGCCTCGAACCGTGGGGCTTCCTCCGAGTAACCCACGGTCGAACGCAGCACCCAACTCTCGGCCAGCGCCCAGTTGAGCGACGCCTGGCCGCCGTAGCGCAACTCGCGCCCTGTCGTGTCCATGACGAGTCCCGTTATTTGGCTGCGGAGCGACGGCGTGAGGACGTTTTCGAGCATCACTCTTACGGTGTGTGTGTCGAGATCGTCACGGCCCCTGGCCAACGGCTCGAACGGTTTCTTTTCGTAACCAGGCGCGATCTCATCCTTCTGCCAGGCATAGTCAAACTGCAAAAAACCAGTGGTCGGCGCCAACTCCCAGCGCAAGCCGATACCAACGTTAACACCCCACGGCTCGGCCTCGATATAGTCGTCCGGATATTCCTGACGATAAAATTCATTCAGCCAAACCGAGCGATAATCCTGATACCCGTCATAGCCGCCAAGCGCACCGTTCAACGTGAGCGAAGGCCAATCGCTGAACGTGTGACGAATCGCCTCCTGCAATGTTTGACGGCGCTCAGAGATGTTCGTCGGTTGCCGCCAAAAAACAAATGCCTCCTCCGCCGGGTCGTATTCGAGACCAATCGTGCTGTAACTGTACGAGGTTCGAAACTCAGTAACACCACGAGTAAAAACATGAGTCGCCGTTGTGTCGGTCAGAAAAATATCATTCGCCCAAAGCCCATCCGTGCCAATCTCAAGCCCATGCGCTGACGGTATGGCCACACTCGGGATAGGTTTATCCAACTGACGGATTGCCTGCGGATTATCCGGCCGAATCGAATCGATGACCTCTCGCACTTTTTCGTACCCCTCGTATCCGGCGTGTGAGTAGGAATCTTCCCACTGACTCCCTCCTGCCGTCTCCGTGAGTACCACGACATACGGGATGCCTCGACCATTCAGCGACTGGTAAACTTTGCCGCCAACGTCATCGAGCACGAGACTCATGCCCGTTTGATTGATGTACTGCCGAGTTTTTGCAGCACGGCCCTGCTCGATGTTCATCGAGACCACCTGTACTGGGAAGCCGGCGGCGTTGCCGCCTTTGGCCGTGTAAAACTTCTGCACGTACTCCTCCAAATCGCTCGAAACTTTCCGGCATGGCACACACCAATACGCGAAAAAATCGAGAACCACGATACTGCCGGCAAAGTCATCCAGTTTTACCGACTCGTCGCTGCCGAACTTGTTGAGTTCAAACGAAGTGAACGCCACCGTCGTCGCGGCCCGCGATCCAGCCACTCCGAAAACCAAACCAAGCAGGATAGCGAAAGAATTACGAAGCAACCGCATAGCAACTATTTGCAAGAGGTGCAGCCAGCCGCCTGGCCACCACCAGATGTCGCCGAACCGGGCTCGATCTGCGCGATCAATCGGTTTTGATAAATGAACACGCCACTCTGTGAAAACAGCATGTTAGGCTTCGAAACCAGTCGCTGCTCAGAGATGCTCACCTGTCCCACGCTGGCACATCCAACCCCGCAAACCAGCAAGCCAAACAAAAGAATCTTTATCATCGCTCCCTGAACAGTAGCAAAGCTAAAGCCTTGGCAAAACTCTTTTAAAATAACCTCCTTGAATCTCATAAGAAAATGTCCTCATGGACGGGAATCAGGAGCATGATCGCGCCGTGTAGGGGTGAGTGGCATGAAAGAAAAATGACGACAGTAAACCGAAGCCTAATTTATAGATGATTAAGAATTAATGCGATTTCAACCTGAAAAACTGGCTCTCTTGCTCCGCTCCAATTTCCACCTCAACAGTTGCCGACACTTTATCGGGTTTCACTTCATGATCCGTCTCCCATCCAACTAAGTTTCCACTCCGTTGCAATTGATAGACTCGACCCGGAACCGCATCGAAACTTAAAACGAGCTTGCCGTCAGCTAGATCGACCCGCACAAGCTTTGTCGCTGAATTAGGAAGTTCACTGGATTTAAATTCCATTTCATCCAACCATAGCGAACTGTCAGGGCCCCCATTCTTTGGCCCTTGTAGGAAGAGGAATGTGACCTTGTGCCGACCGGCTGGAATGATCAGTGAATGCTCCGTCCAGTCCACTTCCCTATCACGCAAAGTGACAAAGTCTTCATCCCATATGGTTGACTGTCCAATAAATGCCCGAAAAATTTGCAGGTTACCTTCAACCTTGGCTTTGAAAGTGAGTTCACCGGGGCCCTTCAACCTAGTTTTTAGCTCGGCATAAACCACGTCTCCCCCCCAGTCCGGCAACCCGGTGACGTGCAACGCATCCTCTCCATCAGAAGTTTCGTCAGTTTGCAACTCCCATGCATATTCTGCACCACTGACAAAATCGATTCCTTCGGTATCAAGCGCTTCGGCCAAATCTTCATTGTTCTCCCAATTGAGTGTTAATTGGGCAGACTCACTCTGAGCTTCGCCGTGCGTGTTTTGGGCAACCACCCAGTACTCACCCTCATCCTCAGGCCAAGCAGTGTCCAAGATCAGTTTGGCGCTTGTCTCACCGATGATCAGCTTGCCATCACGGTACCATTGGAGTTCAGGAAATGGCCAACCATCAACCTCCACAGTGAAGACAACCCCCTCCGTCCCTTCTACCGTCGCATCCTCCGGCTGCTCGACAAATTCAGGCACCGCATCCTCCGGGATGTAGAATTGAAGGGCATCCAGATAACCGTTGTGTCGTCCCGTTTCCCAGGAATCCCGAAAAAATTCCCATTCCAAGCCGTGACGCCCTTCAGGGATAAAAGTGCGAATAGTTTCCCATTCGCTACTACCGAATAAAGTTTCGGTTTGCTTACCGTCGATGGAAAAAATCAATGTGTCCTCAAACTCGGGTCCAATAATCTTCCAGTCAAATTCAAGCACCCCGGGGCCTTCAACCACAGTCATAACCCAGGAGGATTGGAACTCCAAAAGCGATAGATTTCTTATGGCGTCGCCATCCTCTGCATCGTTTATCTTGGCGCGGGACCATTTTTTATCTCCACCGGTGACAAACTTTAGCCCTTCGACATCTACTCCATCAGCTAAGTTGACGACGCCCTCGCCTTCAACAATAACCTTGAGCGGTTCACTCTCCAAGCTACCGTGTTCATTGGATGCCACCACTGTGTATTCTCCGGTATCAAAATCCCATGCATGTTCGACCTTATAGAAATGATTTGTAGCATCCTTGATCACTTCCCCATTGAACCGCCACTGAAAGGTCGGGAATGGATATCCCTCGACCTGGTCCACTTTCATCTCGAGGCGATCCCCCAATTCCACGTTCGCCTCCTGCGTGGATATTTTAACGAGGCTGGGTTTTCCTGCCTCGGCCCGCTTAAAGGCCATTTGATCCACATAAGCCCTTCCCGTGAGTTCCCCATCTTTTAAGAACGTGAAATAAACCGTGTGGTTGCCTTCTGGAATCATCACCCAATTATCGATCCATTTTGCCACGGAACTCCTTTTGGCATCGATAAGAACGGCGAGTTCATTCTCATCCTCAAAGGCAAACTTGTCATCCAGCGTGCAACTTAATCTGAGTTCTTCAAATTCATTCAGCACGCGAGAGGACTCCAGTCGCCATTTAAAGGTCAGGAATCCTGGTCCCTCAAGCCGCACCGCAAAAACCTGATCCGAGTACCAATCCCTAATAGAGGAAAAAGCGCGCGCCGAATCCTCGCCGTCGGAGGACTTGGAGGTAAACCGTTCCCACGGTTGTAATTCGTCGTCAAACTGAATGGATACAACCCTGCCGTCTTCCATATCAATGGCATCGGCCAGTTCCTCATCCAAATTTTCTGTGACAATGAGATCGGCAACTTGTGATTCCACTTCACCCAGTTCGTTGGACACCACCACAGTTATCTCACCAGAGTCTTCCTCCCAGAGGTTATCCAGCCGCAACAAACGAGCGATTTGACCCTCCAGCAGTTCGCTATCACGAAACCATTGGTAGGTCGGGAACGGATAGCCTCTGGCTTCGACTTCAAAAAACGCAAAACCCGGTGCCTGAGTTTCATTGGATTCAGGCTCCAAATAAATTTCAGGCTCCCCTTCTTCAACCAAGCTGAATTCAATCCAATCTATACTGGCATTCTCCTCATTCTCCAAATTATTCTGAACCAACCACCTAGCCTTGTGCTCCCCCTCTGGAATCTCCACCACTCCACGATCCCAGCCCTGTTGATCGGTCGTGAAAAGAAGCGCGTTTAGGTCGAAGCCTTTGCCATCCAAGTAAAACTGCAACGAAGAACGCCAGACAAACTGCCCAAGCGTCTTGTGGTAAAACTCCAAATACCCCGGTCCGTTCAGGGTGATTTCAACCCAAGTCTCACCGCCAGGTGGGATTCCGATGCTTGCCAATCCACCTTCTTCATCCAATCCATTGGTTTTGTCGACCAACCAACTTCCCTCTCCACCAAACTTCAATGGGGTATCCGCATCGAGTCCCATCGCCACCAGCACTTCTTCCTTGATTTGCGCTTCGGTCATGAATCGCACTTCATCCAGCCATCCATACATGTTTTGACCAAATGCACTTTGCTTCGAGTATTCCCAACGAATTAAATGTTCTCCCTCACTCAAGCGAAGGGACCCCTTCAGCCAGCGTGGTTGCTCCCATGTGTAGCCCTTTGCAAAACTGGTCACCAATTCGTTGTCCACAAAATATTTAAACTCCTGCCCATTATCGTTGGTCGTTCTCCAACTGAAAAACACCGTTCCAGGTCCCTCGACCTCCATTTCCACCCAAGTCGATTGATTGTTTTCGATCTCCGGGCTGCGGGCCGAGTCTTCATCGAAAGAATGAATTGCCTCATCCAGTGACCACGTTTCTTCCGGACCGGAATCAAAGGCATAATCGCCGTTGTCCAGGGCTTCCTGCAGGGTGTTCACCACTTTTAACGAAGCCATCTCGCTTGTGATCGAACCATAATCGTTGGTGACCTCGACGTGATAATCCCCAATCATCTCCATGATGACTCCCACAAGATTCAGCGCGGCCGAATTGCCACCATCAATCGGTTTCTCATTGAAAAACCATTGATACGACATTGGCTTAGCTCCAACCGTCTCCACGGCAAACTCCACATCCTTCCCGGCCTCCGCCGTCACTCCACCGGGCTGGCTCAAAATCGACGGAGACACATTACTCCCTACCAATTGCACCGACGAGGTAGTAGTCAAATTGTGCTCATTGGTGATCACCACCATGTAGGTGCCCTGGCTTTGGGCCTGAACGTTAAAAATTACTAACTTCGGGTCGGTTGCCCCGGTCAATTCCTGTCCGTTGAACTGCCATTGGTAGCTTAGATCCGTGTCATCAGTGGCTTCAACCTCGAACACCGCCGTGCCGCCCAGTTCCACAGATTGATCCTCCAGGGCCTGTATGATCTCCGGCGGCGGAAAACCGGATTTCACCTTGTTGATGATACGTCGAAAATTATCCGCACCGGCATAACCAACGTCCTTGTATAGCACCTCCCACTGCTCATAGTCACTGTTCCCAGCCACGCCGTTTAGGATTACAAACATCGGGATGGAGCTCTCCTCATTGAACTGATTCCAAGCCACTCTGTTCAAATCATCGCCCACCAACTCCAAACCGGCATCCTCGACAAATTGGTCCGTGCGATCCGGGTTGTCCGACTCGATGTTGACGGCCATTACTGTCACCGGCACACCATACTTGTTGCCGTCCCGTTCTTTAAAATACAGGTAGACGTTCTTCTCCACGTCTGGCGAAGAAGTACGGCATGGGCCGCACCACCAAGCGAAAAAATCAAGCACGACCACATGCCCTTCATAATCACTCAACCTGAGAGGTTCACCAGTTTCGCGGTTGGTGATCTCAAAACCCTCGGCTGCCTGGCCCACCTTGGTAACCTGTGCCTGACCAAGCACATGACCAAGAATCAGGCACGCCCCAAGGGCAAGGGAACTCAAGGCACTCCGCAGCCCCAAGGTCGATATCACCGCCTGTTTTTTTATCATTTTTTTCATGATTAGGTTTCTGCCTTCTCGGAAGGGTAAACCTTTTCGATGCTTTATCAACATAAAAAGTATATTTTTATATATTAAATCAACCAATAAAAAACGCCGGGAAAAGTCCCGGCGCTCGCGCTTAATTTTTTAATGTGTGGTTTATTCACTTCCGCGGCGGTTGGTGGCGCCCTCACCGCGCTTGCCCCGATCGCTTCCGCGACGCTTGCGCTCGGCGTTTTTCTTGTTGCCTTGGCCGGGACGTTTGCGCTTGGCGTTCTTCTCATCGCCACCCGGACTACGCTTGCCGCTGTTACGATCTGACATGGCTTTGCGAAGTGCTGCACGCTCATCCTCGTCGAGTTTGCCGTCCTTGTTCTTGTCGTAACGCTTCATCAACTCTTCGCGAGTCTGACGGCTTCGACCGCTGTCGCCACGGCCTTCGCCCATTCGTTTCCTGTACGCAGCCAATCTTTCCTTGCCCTGCGCCTCAGTGATCTTGCCAGCTTTGACGGCTTCTTTGATTCTCTTGCCTGCGGCTGCGTAGCCTTCGCGCCCGCCGGAGTTGGGACGGGCCTTGTCGCTCACCCTGTCGCTCTGGCGAGCACCCTGTGCCTTGCGGGCGGCACCTGCGGCTTTCCGTTCGACCTCGTTCAGTTTGCCGTCGCCGTCCTTGTCGAACCGTTTAATGAAGGCCGCACGTTGTGAAGGCCGGTCGCTTTTCTTCGCGGCTTTCGCCTTGGCCGGCTTGGCGTCGGTTGACTTTGCTTTCTCGGCCTGTAGCACGCCGAGGCTGCCGGTGAGCAGCGCGGCGGCGGCGAGGCTGTTAATGATCTTGATTTTCATGTTATTTCCTTTTGTTTGTTAGTTTGTTAAGTCTGCCAATAGTTGTCATTGACTGGAGGCTTAAACGGCGGCCAAACCCAAAAGTTACAAAAAGTCTCCCGATCGGCTCGTTTACGCATTGACGCCGCTTTGCCAAGCGCACTTAATAGCCGAATGAAGCGGCGCGAAACCGGGTTCACATTGATCGAGTTGCTGGTGGTCATCGCCATCATCGCCATCCTTGCGGCTCTGCTGCTGCCGGCCCTGGCCAAGGCCAAGGAGCAGGCCTCCA
>JABGZB010000129.1 GCA_018674955.1 Verrucomicrobiota bacterium
CAAATTCTCTCCCAAGCCGTCGAACGATGATGACGTGCGGGTGACGCTGCCGATGGTCGACTCGCCGCTGCTGCTGACCAACTGGAACGTGAAGCCGGATCAGGATTATCGGCTCGAGTTCAAGGCCGAAAAGAACAACAACCTCTCCCCAACGAATCAGCACCCGGACTTAAGCGGGTTCGCCCGTCTGAAACAAAACGAATGGCGCGCCTTTCTCCTAGCCGGCTTCGCGGCGTTTGTCGGGGGCTTGCTCGTTCGCTGTGGCACCCGCACTGGCCGTCACCGCTGGGATTGGCAGAACGTGCTGGGGCAGCTCATTGGCTGGCCCCTGATGCTGGGGTCGTTGGTTTTACTCGGATTCGTGGCAGCCAATGCCGCTGAGCAGTCGCTGCACGTTGAACCGGAGCTGGTGTTCACCTCGTCGGTACTCGAGGCCAAAAAGGAATTGTCAATCATGGTGAGCAATCTCGAGGCCACTGCCGCGCTGTACTCGGTTACCATCTTTCTCCCTGCCGTGTTTGGCATCGGGATATGGGTGTACCGCTTCCAGTCGGATGACGATGTGGTGCGCCGTGGCGGTTTGCTGGTTGGCTGGCTGTTCATCGCTTGGACGACGCTGCTGGTGCCCAACGGTCTACATTGCTTCGCCGGGCTGGCTATCCTGTTCGTGCTGGTGCACGTCGCTTGGCCAAGCGTGACCGCCCAAATCAACCTGCCGCCCAAGCCGCCAAAACCACCGGCTCCGCCTAAGCCAACGGAAGGCGTCGCGCCGGCCGCGGCCGCCACGACGGCGATTCTGCTTGGCCTGTTTTTGAGCGCCGGCACGGCGCTTGGCCAAGCGGCCAAGCCGGACGGCGGGCAGTTGCTCTCCGTGGTGCAGAGCGGCCAGGTGGCCAGCAGCCGCGTGACGCTTACCGGCACGCTCAAGTGGGAGGCCAAGGCCGGCAGCCGCATCCAGTTTCTCTCCTCGCCAGCGGTGCTGAAGAGCATCGATCTCAAGGACGGCAAACTGAAGCTGGCGCAGTTCACGGTCGGCAAGTTGACATCGCAACAGCTTATTGCAAACGAGGCGGGTGTGTACGACGTCGGTTTCGAGTACGAGACGCGCATGAAACACAGCAACGGCATGTGGGGCTTCACCGTGCCAACACAACCGGCGATGGTAAACCTCCTCTCGCTGGAAATGCGCGGGCAGGAACTGGAAGTGACCTCGACGGATGCCGTGTCGCTGAAACACACATTTACGAAAGACAGGATCAACAAAGTTGATTTGGTGTTGCCGCCCAAGCCGAATGTGCGGGTCAAATGGAAACCCAAGGCGCGCGACGAGAGCATTGAGAAGCCTGTGTTCTACGCGGAGTTCCAGCAACTCTTCATCCCGACAGCCGGGATCGTGGCGGGAGTGCACGACCTTAAGGTACGCCTGGCTCAGGGTCAGTTGAACGACCTCACCATTGCCGTGCCGGACGGCATCACCGTGACAGATGCGACGTCGAAGCTCGTGAACTCGTGGCGGTTCGACCCGGAGGTCGGGACGTTGCAGATCCAGTTCTCTGCACCACAGAAAGCGACGTTCGATCTGCGGGTGCGTTCGCAGCAGACGGCCGGTGCATTCCCGTACGAAAAGACTCTGGGTCTGCTCGGCGTGAACGGCGCGGCGGGAGAGTTGGGCCTCGCGGGCCTGGGCACCAGCTCCGAGGTGCAACTGGACAATGCCTCGGTGGACGGTCTTGCGCCGATCAACCTGGAGGATTTCCCGGCAGCCATGGCACAGTCGGTGCAGGGCGAGTTCGCCGGGTTGACCGTGCGCCGCGCGTACCGGTACTCGGGCCGTGCCTCGGGACTGACGCTCACCGCCTCGGCGGTTCAGCCGGACATTCGCATAACGAGCAGTCAGCGACTCTCGCTCGGGGAGGACCGGAGCGTGCTGCTGGTGAATCTCGCCGCCCGGATCACGCGCGCCGGCGTTTTCAAGTTGAGCTTTGTGTTGCCGGAGGGACTCGAGGTCGAGTCGATCACCGGCAATGCGCTGAGCCACTGGACGGACATCGAGGACGGGGACGACACGGTTGTGACGCTGCATCTCAAGGGCAAGACCGAGGGCAACGCGCAGTTCCAGGTCAACCTCGCCGGGGCCGGGCTCGAGAAGACCGAGAGTTGGCAGGTGCCGCGCGTGACAATCCGCGAGGCAACCAAGGAGAACGGCCAGTTGTTCATCATCCCTGAGCAGGGCATCCGCGTTTACATGAAGGATCGCGAGGGCGTGTCGCAGCTCGATCCCAAGCAGGCCGGCATCCGCGACCGGGGGGTGCTGGCGTTCCGCCTTTTGCAGGGCGACTGGATGCTGTCGTTCGACGTCGAGCGGGTGGATCCGTGGATACAGGCGGTGTTCCTGCAGGACGCCTCCATCCGGCAGGGCATGGTCAAGTACCTGGGCGTGCTGGAGTATCAAATCGAGAACACCAGCCTGAAGACACTGCGCGTGGCGTTGCCGGATGCGGCGCAGGGCGTGGCGTTCACCGGTAACCAGGTTTCGGACTTTGTCAAGGGCGACACCGTCGAGGATGGCCGCGCGGTGTGGGACGTGAAACTCGACCGGCGCATGATTGGGAAGTACCAGCTCACCGTGTCGTACCAGGTGCTGCTGGCCGAGGACGTCGCCGGGTCACCAGTGGAGGTGCAGAGCCTGCAGGCGGTTGACGTGAACCAGCAGCGGGGCTTCATCAGCGTACGCACCGAGGGCCGAATTCTGCTAAAGGCGGGGCCAGCGCCGGATGGCCTGTACAGCGTCGAGTGGGGTCAGGTGCCGCGCTCGCTCAAGGGCGCGCTCAAC
>JABGZB010000130.1 GCA_018674955.1 Verrucomicrobiota bacterium
GGCACGCCGCGCACCGTCCACTTGAACAGGAATCGCTGAACGGAATCGCGAACCCAGCGCGAGACGAACCCGCGAGTCACGTGGTGAAACGCAAGAAAGATGAGCCCAAACTCGACAGCATTGTAAAAAATTCCTTTATTGTCAGGGTTTTCTTGGATGAGGGAAACCATCGATAGCATTCCAGCACCTACGAGAAATGACATTTCACCGGTGCCGAGCAGCGGCTTGATCGGCTGTAGATTGCCCACGGCGCGCCCGAGGGCCATTAGGGCGATGCCGGCTGCGAACAACCAGCCGGGAACGAGCAGTAGCCATTCCTCATCACGGAGCCCCCCGTCCGTGAGGCCCATCGCCAGAACATAGAGCCCAATCGGCGCAAAAAGGTTCAGCACCAGAAGCACGTTGCCTAACCAGCCAACCTTGCGCTTGGCCTCCTCCGCGATCCATCCGTGCCGCAGCCGGAATAGTGCGAGGAGGCTCAGCACAATCGCCGTCGTAAAAATAACAATTATCGACAACTCACCAGCGGCGTCTCTGCTCCTAATATTCAATTGGTCTTTTGCTATAGAGCCGATGGCTGCCGTCAATGGGATTGGGCCGATGAGTGTCACGATGCCCATTCCGATCAGTCGCAGCCGACATCCCTTCATGATCGGGAGGCAAAGGAGAAGGAGCGACTGCGCAATCATGGCAAAAACGATTGCAAACAAGGCAGGGAGCCCCACGTCTGTATCGTTCACGACCACCCCCGCCACTCCCAGCAGGAAACAGAGATACAGAAAACATTGCCTTCGGACGGAATTCGGATTCGAGTCCCAGCCCTCATGCACGACGACCACGCCTAGAATCAGCAGCGGAATGGCGGCGGCGTAAAAGCAGAGCAGGGTGAACACCCGCTGCTCTGTCCTATCCATGCCCCCGGACTCCGCAAGAAGATGGCCGCAATAGAGAATGATCACCGGGGCGGCGATTGCCATGCCTAGGATGCCGAGCATTCCGAGCCGTTTGCCCTTGGCCTTGGGCAGGGCCATCAGCCCGAGGCCAAGAGCCATCACGATCGACTGCATCCCCGTCATCCCCGACACGAAACGAGTCCCGTCCCCGATCTCGTCCATGGAAAGGAGCAGCATCGTCAGCAGGGCGCAGAGGTTCAGCGCGAGCAGGATGGAAAGCGATTTGGGGTATTTGGAATCGTTCATCGGTCGTGTTGGTTTTCAGCGAACCATCAATGCCGCCTTGGGGATATTTTGACAATTGAAAAATAACTTGTCCACAACCTCTTGGCCATGCGGATGGAATCCGCAGATGACGCAGATGAATTGGCGATTTTTGATCTGCGAAATCTGCGAATAAAGCCGCCTTGGCCAAGAGGCGATTTTTTAGCTTCCTGTTTGGTGGAAAAGTCACAGAATACGGGCTTTTTTTCGTTGTTTAGCCAAGCGCTGGGCGGGGCTTGAGCGGTAAACCGGAGGAAACACAATATCTAGTGTTGTATGAATGGATGTAACCACAATATATTGCATTTTAATTGTTGGATAATAATGGATTTAGGGGTTGTAATGTGAGGGGTTTTTTTGGTATAAATTCTCGTTTACGGGGAGGGCCGTTATTAAGCATAATCTCGGCAACCCACCGGCCCTGTTTTGAATCCTGTTACATAGAAAAAAGTGCCTAAAACAACAGCTAGTACCGACCGGTACGACGCATCCAAAATTGATAAACTCGAGGGTCTTGAGGCCGTGCGGAAGCGGCCGGGGATGTACATCGGCGACCCCGACGAAAACGGACTTCATCACTGTGTTTACGAGGTGCTCGACAACTCGATCGATGAGCATCTGGCCGGCTATTGTAACAAGATAAAGGTCGCGATTCACGTGGATGGCTCTGTGTCGGTGGAGGACGACGGCCGTGGCATCCCGGTGGACACGCACAAGAAGTTCAATATGCCGGCGGTCGAGCTGGTGCTCACTAATCTGCACGCCGGCGGCAAGTTTGGCCAGGGGGCGTACAAGTACTCCGGCGGGTTGCATGGGGTTGGCGCCAAGTGCGTGAACGCGCTCTCGATCTGGTTCAAGGCGGAGATCTATCGCGACGGCGAGGTGCACTACATCGAGTTTGCTCAGGGCAAGACCATCAAGAAACTCCATGTTATCGGCAAGGCGAAGAAGACCGGCACGAAGATCACATTCCTGCCGGACCCGGAAATTTTCACAATCACGACCGAGTACAAGGCGGAGATTCTGCACCATCGGCTCCGCGAGTTGGCGTTCCTGAATCCAGGAGTCACGATTGTGTTGGCGGACGAGCGTGAGGAAGGCAAAACGGAGACGTTCTTTTACAAGGAGGGCATCGTGCAGTTCGTCAAGCAGATCGGCGAGAACAAGCAGGTCATCCACGCCAAGCCGATCTCGTTCCACTCGACCAAGGACGAAGTCATCGTGGACTGTGTGATGCAGTACAACTCGAGTTACAACGACCAGATTCTCTGCTTCGCCAACTCGATCGCCAACTCGGACGGCGGCACGCACTTGACCGGTTTCCGAACGGCGCTGACTCGCGCGATCAACCAGTACGCGAAGGCGAACAAGCTGCTGAAGGAGAAGGATCCGAGCTTCTCTGGTGACGACGTGCGCGAGGGGTTGATCTGCATCCTGAGCGTCAAGCTGCCGAACCCCCGCTTCGAGTCGCAGACCAAGGTCAAGCTGGTGAACGGCGAAGTGGAGGGCATCGTGTCGTCAATTGTTTACGAGGGCTTGATGGGCTATTTCGACACCAACCCGGCGCTTGGTAAAAAGA
>JABGZB010000131.1 GCA_018674955.1 Verrucomicrobiota bacterium
TGAAGGACCGTGAATTGTTCTGTGAGAGTGGTTCGGATGGCATGACACTCGACGAAAATGGCAACGTGTACCTCACCTCTGGTAGCGTAAAAGTGTTTAGCCCGGAAGGGGATCAGGTTGCAGACCTTAAATTTCCGGAGAGTCCCGCCAACGTCGTTTTCGGGGGCAAGGATTTGAAGACGCTCTATGTCACGGCACGCACCGGCTTCTACTCCCTCAACATGGCAGTGAGCGGAGCCAAGCGCGAAAAGCCGTTTCGTATCACTATCAGCACAGTGCAGGACAAGATGCTTTATGACAAAAAGGAGTTCAGTGTCGAGACCGGCACACCGGTGGTGTTGACCTTCATGAACAACGACTTCCCGCCGCACAACCTGCTCATCGTCAAGCCGGGCACAGCTGATGAGGTGGCCAACCTTGCGATCTTGCTTGCGAATGACGGCTTCAAAAAACAGTGGCGCCCCGACACACCGAAAATTTTGTGGGGCTCGACGATGATCGACTATGAGCAGAAATCGGTCATCAGCTTCACTGCACCGGCGCCGGGGGATTACCCGTACGTCTGTACATTCCCCGGCCACGCGCTACTGATGCGCGGTATGATGCATGTTCTGCCCAAGGGCGGTGCGAAGAAGAAGTAGCGCTTGGGCCAAGCGCCTTTACTCCACAACGACGGCAGTGCCGTAGGCCATCATCTCTGCGGCACCCTTCATGATCACCGAGGTTTGAAACTGCAGGCTAATAATGGCGTTGGCACCCAGTTCTTCAGCCTGATCGGTCATACGATCGATCGCTTGTTCGCGGCTTTCGGCAAGCAACTTGGCGTATTCGGTGACTTCACCGCCGACGATACTCCGAAGGCCTGCCATGATGTCTTTACCCACATGGCGGGCACGGATGGTATTACCACGAACAAGGCCGAGCGTACGCACTACGGTTTTTTCTGGAACAGTGGGCGTTGTGACAACTATCATTTTATTGGTATCACTCATATTTAAATTTGGACATCTCTGTATTTGTCGGTCTTGGCGGCTTTAAGGCGCTGGAAGAGCACCGTAAAAAACAAAATACCAATTCCGACGATCATTGCTGGCACACCTAAGCGGATAAACAACGGTACCTTATCCTCCGGATCCCCAGTGCGAGCAAATTCCGCATCAGTGATCAGTTCCTGGCATAACCAAAAGGCTCCGACACCGTAAACAAGGATCAAGCCGACAATGGCCAAGAATTGACCAATATTGGATCCCGTCTCCGCTAGTTTTTTTTCACTCACAATATCTTGTCTTTGAGTTGGTTAAGCATCTTGCACCACCACTGCTGTTCCAAAGGCCATCATTTCTGCGGCGCCTTCCATCACGACCGAGGTCTGGAACTGCAAGCCAATAACAGCGTTGGCTCCAAGTTCATCGGCCTGTACCAACATTCTGTCGAGAGCCTGTTCGCGGCTTTCAGCCAATAATTTTCCATACTCAGTTACCTCACCCCCAACGAGATTTCGCAGGCCAGCCATGATATCCCGCCCAAGATGTCGGGCACGAATGGTATTACCCCGGACCAGCCCGATCGTGCGCACTACTTTTTTACCGGCGATTTGCGGCGATGTCGTCACCATGATCTGCTTTGAGGGTGTCGGAATCTCCTCCGGCTTGGGCTTGGTGAATGCAGCGTAAAGGATGCCGAAAATGAACAACGCCGGACAACTAAAGCAGCACAAAAGCCCAAACCAAGGGTCTTCGTTTTTTTCCGCGCCGATACTGTCAAGGTATTCGCCGACTTCCCGCTTTGCCTTCTGGGTATCACCGTCGAACTCATCGGATTCCATTCGCGCATAGGCAGCATCCAATGGGGTGTTTCCATCCTTGTTGCGTGCGTTTTTGTCCGCGCCTTTTTCGACAAGCCATTTCACCGTTTCCACCTGACCATAATAGGCAGCGCGATGAAGCGGAGTGGACTGATCCTCTTCATCCCGGACATCGATATCAACCCTGGCATCTATATGTTGCTGTAGTGCCGTCAGGTCGCCTTTGCGGGCCGCCGTCCAGATATCCCCCATAAGGTAGCCCGTCTTGGGGTAGGGTTCCTGTGCCACAATGGTTATGGCGCAGAACAGGCCGGTAATTAGTGCTTTCAGTGGATGTTTCATCAAATGTGGACGTCCTTATACTTGTCCGTCTTGTGCGCTTTTATGCGTTGGAGCACCACGGTAAAGACCATCAATCCGAGACCACCGATGATAGAAGGTAGCCCGATCTTGAGCCATAACGGGGCTTCTGGGTCTTTGATCACACTGGCGACCATAAGGAACGCACCGGTTCCGTAAAGAAGAATTAAAGGGACAATGAACATGAGTTGACCAACGTTTGCCCAAGTGTTTGTTGTTACGTATTTATTGATGGCCGTTTTCTCTTTTTTTGTCAGTATATCGAAGGGAATGTCGCCCACACCTTTGCGGAATTTCTTCATTTCCTGATGGGTTTCGGTGCATTGTATGCAATCTTCCAATATCAAATCCACACGCTGCCGGTCGGACTGGGTCAGTTCCCCATCGAGGTAGCCGGAAATTAACAGCTCTGTTTCTTGGCAGTCGTGTTTCATTGCAGATATTTCTTCATGCGGTTTCTTAGTTCATTTCGAGCCCGGTGCAGGCGGCTCATTACCGTGCCTGCAGGCATGGCCAGCACCTCGGCGATTTCGACGTAGCTCAAGTCCTGATGATCCCGAAGTAGGATGATTTCCTGTTGATCCTGCGGCATGGAATTCAACTCCCGTTTTAGCAGTACTGTCAGTTCATTTCGCTCGGCTGCTGCGTCGGGGGTTTTATTGTTGTCCGCTTGATGAGCCAAGGCTTCCGCGTCGTGAGGCTTTCGTCGACGTAGAACATCCAACGATCCGTTCCGCACGACCATCAAAAACCAGGATCGGTGAGTTCCAAGCTTTCCGTTGTACTTGCCGCTATGCACGAGTTTTCGCAGAGATTCCTGCACCACATCCATGGCATCTTCACGATGCTTGAGCAATTGCATGGCTACACCAAAGCCCTTATGGGACAGCGACTCTAGGTCAGTATCCTGTAGCTTTAAGTTTTGTCTGAGCCTTAAACCAGTCACTCACATATAACTACGCGCAGTACCGGGATTTATTCCCGATAAAAACAACGGGCCTGCGTAAAAGATATGTTACGAGAGGGTGTCCCGAGTGGCTACAGCCGTGATTATTGACGCATAAGTTGCGGCTTTCAAGGCTTAGTCGGATTGGTATATTCGCCGGATGAATGGTTTCTCGACGATGAAGTAGAATGCGTAAATCCCCATGTGGCAAGCCAGTGCAAACGACAGGCCTATAAGGGATCCCGTAATCAAAGCTGGGCAGTAGGCATGGAAATTTCCGACGCCATACATTGGATTGGCCAACCGCCTGTAAGGGCCGCGAGCGGTATACTCGCCGTGAGATTTTTCCAAAAACAAATCGTGAAAATAATAAGTATTTATGCCCACGATCCATGTTGCCCAAAACTTGATTCCAAAACCGACCACAGTGAGCAGGACAAACAGGCTCCATTTTATGGCCGTCGGCATTGGAAGAACCGCATCGTAATGTAGGGCTGCTGCCGCAACACCTAAGCCGATATTGAAAAACATCAGGCCGCAAATCATGTCGTACAATTTAGTGGCATTATTTTCACCAAACTTTTCGAGCATAACACTCTTAATTCGTGTGCCGAGAATCAGGCTTATACCAACGTAGTAAAACACCCATGTGCTGATGGCGTACTCAACAAGCCACCCGGATATCTTAGCCTGATAACCCAGCCAGACGCTCGCGCCGAGCAACGGAATCCATGCAAAAAGATAACGACCGGCATCCAGTCGGAGCCCCGACATCGCAAGGGCAATATCGAATGCTTTCCACATGGGTTTTAAAATGTTCATGGTTAAATCCCGGCTTACGCTTTTACCGGGGTTAGGTTTTGTCTGAGCCTTAAAGCAGTCACTCAGATATAAATACGCGAACGCCCGGATTTTATTCCCGCTCAATACAACTTACCCGCTTAAAAGCTATGTTGAGAGAGGGTGTCCCGATTGGCTACAGCCGTGATTATTGCCGCTAGGGGTGCCGCAGAGCACTCCGGCAAACGGTAGCGGCCTTGGGTGCCCGGCGCAATGCTTCACTCGAAGTTGTTGTGGTTGTGTCGGGATTTTTTCCCGTTGAGCATTGTGCCTATCAACGTGTAGCGGACGGCGTACTCGTAGATCAGGAGCAGCACCCCCGTGCTGACCATGCAGATAGCGAGGAACTTGATCGCGCTTGGCCAAGGCCAACCGCTCACCCAGATTTGTAGCAACATGATTGGCGGCAGATGCATCACATACAGCCAGTATGATGAGTCGGAGATGTAGCGGATGCATCGGTTTCCTTTGGAGAAAAACTGGCGGAACATCCCGATTAAGCCAAAGATCATCAACCATGCATAGAGCACCGTGAACAATGTGCAAAGCATGTTGTTGTACAACAACTGGGACAATTCTTTCGACTCACTTGTGGCGAAAATGCCGCCACGAAGCTCATACCAATGCAGCGCTAGCAGTAGTGCTGGGAGGGCGAGCAGCATGTACACCGGCCAACGGTGACCGATACTATTCTCGAATGCTTTATGCGCGTGGCATAGCACGCCAAAGCCAAAGAAGACCGCATAGTAAGCCAGCATGGGAGGCCAAGGGATGGGGCTCGCAGCGGTGTCCGGACCGAAGTCAGTCACCATGAAAAACTGTGGGACAAACGTCAGTGGCACGAGCCATAGCAGGCGTAGCGGCGAATTGACGATCCACGCTGGTAAAGGGGTCCAGTTAAGTTTGCGCGCGACCCAGGTTACTATGGCGAAACCGGTTATTAGCAAAACGAGGTAATAAAGAAACCACAAGTGCTGAAAGATGGGAATGATCGCGACCAGCCAATTGATGGCGAGCACAATCACGGCAAGCTGAGCCCAGTCGGGCAGCTGATCGAGAATCGGTTTGAAGCCAGGAACGAGCGGATAGAGCCAAGCCATCGGATCCTCGATCGAAGCTTGGCTCGGGAGGGCCCCCTTGGCTTTCAAAAACTCACCGATTTGAATACGTCCAGCGGCAACCTTCTTTAAATCCACGGGTATCTGCAGTAACCATGTAATGAACTCGGTGGTTATTTCGTCCGTTTCGATTGCAGATAGCGGTGTACCTCCATCATTACTGAGGGCGTTAATGTTGGCCCCGCGCTTGACCAACAGCTGGACCATTGCGGCTTCGCCCATAAACGCGGCGCAGTGAAGTGCGGTGGCGCCGTCGTTGTCAATGGCGTGAACATCCGCACCGCTATCGATGAGTTCTTCGGCGGCTTCCGCTTGGCCAAGCAGCGCCGCCCACGAGAGGGGAGTGAGTCCGGCGGCGTCCGGCTGGCTGGCATCAGCCCCCTCGGCCAAGTGCCGGTGGATCGCGTTGACATCACCCGACTTAGCCGCCGACCAGATTGTCTCGCCGCTTTCGCGCTTCGCGCTGAGGGCGTTGCCGTAAATACCGATGCCAATGATGGCTGGGCTAAGGAGAATTGTGAAAACCACCAGTGGGAGTAGGATACGCTTGGCCCGATGATTGATCAGTCCGCGCAGTCCGCGCTGCCGGAACATCATCGCCGTGAAAAAACCGCTGACTAAAAAGAAGAGCTGCAACCGGAAGCCGTGTATGGCGTGTAGCGCAAACAGGTAGCCGTTGTGCTGGTTGACATCTTGTGCGGGCCAGACAGGCAGCGGGATTGGCACAAAAGACATGAAGCCGTGCAGCCCAATTCCAAGCAGCATGGCAAACGCCCGCAGGGCGTCCAGATCGTGGTACCGTTTCTTAGCTAGGAAGGGAGAGGGGCTATTCTTCACTCTGGAGAGCCACAGAAGAGGGAGAAAATATTTGTTCTAGGCCTGGGCCATCACGGCGTAAAACCAAGGGGCCTGCGAAAATGAGGTGCCATGTGCGCCTTGAAGAGTTCACTCCCTTCTGAAAACGCCATTCCGACGTCCAGTCGCCGGTTGCCAGTCAGGATGGCTTCCCTGTATTCTGCGAA
>JABGZB010000132.1 GCA_018674955.1 Verrucomicrobiota bacterium
AAAAAAACTCATCCGTCTTGGCGTCAAGCTGACGAAGCAGGTTTAAGCGCAGATTTCCCTAATCACCCGGCCGTGAACGTCGGTGAGAGTTTCCTGACGGCCTTGACGGAAATAAGACAGGTCTTCGTGATCGATTCCCATCAAATGAAGAATGGTCGCGTGAATGTCGTGAACATGAGTCTTATCGACCATCGCTTGGAAACCGAATTCATCTGTCTCGCCGAAACTCATTCCGCCTTTCACTCCACCACCGGCCATCCACATGCTAAAGCCGTACGGGTTGTGGTTTCGGCCGGGCGCGTCCCTGCCTTCGCTGAACGGCATGCGGCCAAATTCGGCGCCCCAAACAACCAGGGTTGATTCCAGCAGGCCGCGTTGTTCGAGATCGGTCAAAAGTGCGGCGATCGGTTGATCGACCTCAGCTCCGTGCAGGCCGTGGTTCTTCTCGATGCTTTCGTGCCCGTCCCAAGTATCCTCGAGATGCCCTCCACCGGAGTAAAGTTGGATGAACCGCACACCGCGCTCGACCAGACGTCGGGCGATCAGGCAGTTGCGCCCGTAGTCGTCAGTAGGTTGTTTCCCAATTCCGTACAGGTCGCGGGTGCTCTGGGTTTCTTTTGATAAATCAACCGTGTCAGGTGCCTCGGACTGCATCCGATAGGCAAGTTCGTATGTCTCGATGCGGGCAACGAGTTCGCGGCTGCCAGGGCGTTCGTCGAGATGCTTTTGGTTGAGCTGTGCGAGTAGGTCAAGTTGGTGTCGCTGAGCGACTGCGTCCAGATGGCTTGGGCCTTGCAGGTCGAGAATGGGATTGCCGCTTGGCCGAAACAGCGTGCCTTGAAACATCGATGGCATGAAACCGGCCGACCAGTTGGGTTGACCGGAAATGGGACCACCGCGCTTGTCGAGCATGACGATGTAACCCGGCAGGCTTTGGTTTTATGCGCCTAAACCGTAAACGCACCATGAACCAAGCGACGGTCGGCCGATGAATGTGCTGCCGGTGTTCATGGCAACCAACGCAGAGCCGTGCGCGTGGCTGTCTGCCTGGCATGACTTAACCACCGCCAGTTTGTCCGCGTGTCTTCTGACATTCGGAAAATAATCAGAAACCAGGAGCCCGCTTTGGCCTCCTGGCCGAAAAGGCCGCCAGTTGGGGGTTAGATAGCCGACACGTCGGCCGCCGGAGTTGATGTACTTTTTGTCTTCAGGCAACGACTTGCCGGCGTACTTTTGCAGTTCCGGCTTGTAGTCGAACGTGTCCACCTGGCTTGGCCCGCCGTTCATCATCAGGAAGATGCAGCTTTTGGCCTTGCCAAAGTAACTCGATCGGCGCGGCGCCAGTGGAGTAGTTGCTGCTTGGCCAAGCGCATGAGCGTGCTTCGCAAAAAAACTGTCTGCACCCAGCAGGCTCGTCAGAGCCAAGCCGGAAAACCCGGCACCCATCTCCCAGACAAATTCACGCCGGGTTTGGCCGCAGGGAAACAGCCTCGATCGGTTGGGTTTTTTCTTAATCGACATAGATAAATTCGTTGGAGTTTAGCAGAACATGGCAGAGTGAGGCCAAGGCGAGGTGATCGGCGTTTTCTTTTTTTTCGAAGTGAATGCGTTGCACGCGGAGGTGCGTTTCCGCTTGGCCAAGTTCTTTGTCGGTGGGGTTGCGTCCGAACGCCAGCCGCCAAGCCAGTTTGATTTGCTCTGCGGTGTTGCCGGTTTGCCCCGCCAAGCGCTTGGCCAAGGCTTCGCTTTGGCTGTGGGCGAAATGGTTATTCAGCAAGGCTAGAGCCTGCGGCGCAACAATTGTGACATCGCGCTGCCCGCAGGTGATCGTCGTGTCGCTAAAGTCAAACGCCGTCATGAGTGGCAGCAGACGCGAGCGCTTTGTCATCATGTAAATGCTGCGCCGCGATTGCTCGCCGGGCGTAGAGTCTTTCCAGTCGCTGGATTTGCGTGACAATCCCTCAAGAGCTTCGCCCGACATTTTCGGGTAAAAACTTGGTCCACCCATTTTGAGGTTCAGTCGTCCGCTGACTGACAGCATTGCGTCACGCAGGGATTCTGAATTGAGACGGTGGCGATTGAATTTCCACCAGTTGCGATTCAAAAAATCCCGCTCGGTGTAGTCGGTTTCCTTCGGGTGGATGGACTGCTGCCGGTAAGAGTCCGAGGTCATGATGAGTTTATGGAGTCGCTTCATCGTCCAAGGTTCGCCGCCGGCGACGGTGGGTTCCATGAATTCTACTGCTAGCCAGTCGAGTAGTTTTGGGTGAGTTGGAGGATCGCTTTTGAAACCGAAATTGTTCGGCGTACGGACTAGCGCCTGCCCGAAGTGGTGCTGCCAAAGCCGGTTCACCATCACTCGTGCGGTAAGTGGGTTGCGCCCATCGGTGATCCATTTTGCGAACTGTAATCGCCGGTGCGTGGTTTTGCTGCCGTGCGGCGGCGGAGCGAGCGGCTTGTCCAGAGTGGTCACCGCAGACAGAAAACCGGGTGCAATCTTGGGGCCGGGTTTGTGGCGTTCACCCTTGTGGAGCAGATGGATCGGTGGCGGATCGGCACTCCTGTCCGTCCAGCCGTAAGCCTCGAAGCCAAGCTGCTTGCTCGGCGGGCCGCCTTGGTTTGCCTGCCCAATGTGCCCGGCCCAGAAAAAACTGGCGATTCGGTAATAGTCACTCTGCAGGATTGGGTCGAATTTGTGATCGTGGCACCGCGCGCATTTTACGGTCAACCCTAGGAAGGCGGAAGTCGTGGTGTGCACCATGTCTTCGAGCCTCGTATAAAGATAGTCGGCCGGGTCGTTGGGCTCATCATTCCATGTGCCGGCGCGAATCATGCCGGTGGCGACGACCGATTGTTTCGTCCGGTTCGGCACCTCGTCTCCGGCGAGTTGATCGCCGACAAATCGCGTGTACGGCATGTCGTTGTTGAACGCGTTGATCACCCAGTCGCGATAGCGCCAAATGTTTGGCTTGAGTTTGTCGCGCTCGTAGCCGTCCGTCTCGGCGAAGCGCACGAGGTCGAGCCAGTAACGAGCCCAGTGTTCGCCGTAGTGCGGGGAGGCGAGCAGTCGATCGATGAGCCTTGGCCAAGCGTCAGGCGACGGGTCGTGTGTGAACTGCTCTACCTGCTCCGGATTCGGCGGCAAGCCGGTAAGGTCGAAGTAAGCGCGGCGAACTAGAGTGCTCCGGTCGGCGCGCGGTGCCGGCTTCATCGATTCCTGCGAGAGTTTGGCCAAGATGAATGCATCGATCGGATGCTTAGCCAAGCGCGGTACGGCGGGGCGCTCGACCGGTTGTAGCGACCACCAGTCACGACCGGCCCGCACATCCGTGGTAGTCTCATAAAGATCAAGGACACGTCCGCCTGGCCAGGCGGCACCGGAATCCACCCAAGCCTTGAGCAGTGAGATCTCGCTGTCGGGCAGTTTTTGGGAGAGACCCTTGATCTTGGGTGGCATCTCGCCCTTGGTGACGAGTTCGAGCGCGAGTCGACCGTTATCTGTCCCCTTCGAGAAGCCAACCTTCGTGCTCAGATTGACGTCGCCCTTAACGTCGCGTTTGTTGTGGCACTCGAGGCAGCGCTTGGCAATCATCGGCGCGATGTCCTGACTGAAATCAGGCATCGACACGCCGTTTACGTGTTCAACGAATGCTAACGCAAAGCATATGACGATCAGTTGCCGCAAAAGAGGGCTCTTGGCTATTCTTCTTTCTTCACCTTCCTGCGTTTTGAGGTTTTTTATTTTTGTTGCCATAACCGTCACAGAAAAAAATCACGTGACGCGAATGAATGCTGAAGTCCGTGCTGATTGAAGAAAATGAGCGTCTCTGAGCACCGGCACGGCGTGTTGGAGTGGCGAACCGGCGCGGTTAGGGTGACTGCATCCATTCAATTATTTTTTGTTATTTTATTTTTTGCGGTTTTTGTAATCCATCATGGTGTCAGTAGTGCCGACAAGCCCCTTGTTGTTGGTGATGCCGTGGAACGCGAGAGGCATAAACGGTGCCGGATCTTCGTTCAAGGTCCATGCGATACCGCGTAACAAGAGCAGTCGATACATTGGATCGTAAAAGGTGTAAGTGTAGTGTCCGGTTGTGGTGCCGAAGATTCTTCCCTTGCCGGAAGTGAACGTCCAAAAAGCGTGACTGCGCACGTCCTTGCTCTTCAAAACATCAGCAAAGGATGTGCTGTCCTTGCTGGCTTTGGAACCAATGGCCCCGATAACCTCGACATTGTCGCGCGTGAGCAGATTCCAATAGGACTCGTCGTTCAATCGGATAAATTTCGGCAACCCGGCAAATGCCGGATGCTCTGTCTTCAGATACAGCGGATGATCATGAGAGAACTTGCTCCACTGCGACGATTTGTTGCCATTCCAGGAACATCCGATGCAACCTGCTAGTTTCTTCGCCCGTTCGACCGGACGGATGATGCAAGATTCGTGAATCGAAACGACGCTACCGCCTCTATCAACAAAGCCCTGAAACAGTTCGAACTGCTCGTCTGTCAGGTTCGGCAGATGTAGGTATTGAATCAAGAGATCTGCCTGATCAAATTGAGACTTGGTCGGAAACTGAAAGGCCTCGTCCACCGTCACCTGCGGAATCGTTTTTAGCATCGGGACAAACAAATCCTTGATACGGATGTAGTCATGCTCACCGCCCTTGTGATCCTCGGGACCGGAGAGCCAGAGAATCCGAATGTCCCGGTTCAGTTTGGCATCTTCCCAATCCCCGGTGAGTTTCATCATCGCCGCCTTGGGAATCGGCTCGTTGGGACGCGGGACGATGTCTTTCGCACGATCAGCGGCGGTCAACTGGCCGACCGAACCTATTAGGGCAATCAGGAGCAGTTGTTTCATAAAGCATTAATCCAGTTTTTATTTTTCATAATCATTAGGCAGTACGCAGCCGGTCCGGATCTTTTGGCCAATTTACAAAGTGAGTCAAGATGGTACAGAAATCAAATGTTTTTTATTGACTTCTCTGAATTTTTGCTAAACATGATTTTCACACACTTCGGCGGATGAACAAACGGCTAAAAACCAATAAAAAAGCATTCACTTTGATCGAGTTGCTGGTGGTCGTTGCGATCATTGCCATTCTGGCGGCACTGCTGCTACCGGCTCTCGGCAGGGCCAAAAGAAGTGCGAATATAACATCATGCAAGAATAACGAGCGGCAGTGGCTTCTTTCCCTGAACATGTATGCTGATGATGAGGGCGGTAAATTC
>JABGZB010000133.1 GCA_018674955.1 Verrucomicrobiota bacterium
CTTGACGCGAACGGGGATGGCGAGATTTCGACCGAGGAAATCGAGAAGGCCGAGGAGGCCCTGGCCAAGGTCGACAAAAACGGTGACGGCAAGTTGAGCGGCGACGAGGTGCGGCCCTCCCGTGGTGGCAGCCAACGCGAACGCCGCCCCGGTGACCAGGCGCAGGGCACCGAAAAGCCGGGCGATGAGGTCGCTCGTATCCTGGAGTTTGGCAGTGATGAGGACATCGCCGACTTGGCCCGCGAAGCTAGTTCGCGGCAATTCATGGAGGCGTTGCGCGAGATGAGTTCCGACGACCGGCGCAAGGTGATGAGCGCATTGCCGGGGGAGATACGCAGCCGGTTGGGACGGTTGCGAGGCCAGTTCGGCGGCCGGCGGCCCGGCGAACGAAGCCGGAGCTCGGGCGGTCGCGCCGGTGGCGGTGGTGAGCGGCGGGGCAACCGTGGGCCGCTCGCGATCGACGATTTGTACGAGCACACTTACGGCGTCCGTGTCATCAGCCCGGACGGCAGTGTCAAGGTCGAGTGGCCGATGCCGGACAGCGGCCCGCACCCGAAGATGATCCACGCCTGCGACGATGGCACGGTGTACGTCGCCGGCCACGGCAAAATTGCCTCGTACGACAAGAGCGGCAAACGCCTCGCGATGATCGACATCGACAAGCTCAGCCGCGAAAATGCGCTCGCGGCCGGGATGTTCGTCAGCGACAAACACGTCTTCCTCGCCGTCGGCATGGGCAACAGCATGCGTGCGACGGAGGACATTTACCGCTTCAACCTCGACCTCACCGGCGCGAAAAAAATCATCGAGCAACAGTATGGCTGCTGCAGCCACATCGATCTGCAGGTGATGAACGGCGAGCTGCTCATTGCCGAGAACTCACGGCACCGTGTCAACCGCTTCGACCTCGATGGCAAGCCGCTCGGGAAGTGGGGCAAGCGCGACCGCACCGGGATCGAGGGTTTCGCCGCGTGCTGCAATCCGGTCAACATCGACATCGGCCCGGACAACGTCCTTTACACCGCCGAGTCAGGCATCGGCCGCATTAAAAAATACACACCCGAAGGCGAGTACCTTGGCGTGGTGGGTTACGTGGAAACGACTGAGTTCGACCGCGGAAGCCGGCTTGCCGCGCAGACCTGCTACATCCCGATCGAGGTCAACATGGATGCCAGCCGTGTTTACGTGATGGACGTCCGCGCCAACCTCATCCGCGTGCTGGCCCCAAGGAAAAAATGATCCGGCTCGCCGGTTGTTTCTTCGCGTTCGCGCTTGGCCAGGCGGCCGAGCCTTCGGTGCGGGTGGTGGTGATGGATCCGCTGGCGCTGGCGCTCTCCTGCTCGTGCGTTGATGGCGTCGGCCAACGCCGCTACGACCAACTCGCCGCACATCTCGAGCAGGCGACCGGCCGCCGCTTCAGGTTCATTTACGAGGAAAGCCTCGACCTCGCGCTGCGCCGCATTCGCTCGAAGCCGGACTTCATCATCGGCAAGGACGCGATGGTGCGCTTCGACGCCAAGCGGCTCAAGCTGACGGTCACGCCGCTCGCCGACCTCACCGACCGCGACGGTCGCACGACCCAGCGCGGCGTGTTCCTCGTTCGCACCGGCGACCCCGCCAAGCGTCTCGCTGATCTTTCCGGCCGCGACGTCATGCTTGGCCCGGAGGAGGAGGCCGAGACGCATCAAGCCGCCAAGGCCGCGCTGCAACAGGCGCGCCTGGCCAAGCCGGCCAAGCTCGACTCGGCCGGGGCGATCGACTCCGGCGTGCTGGCGTTGAGCGACGGCGAGGTGGCCGCCGCCGTGGTACCGGACTATTTGCCACCGCTGCTCGTTGGCTGCGGCAAGGTGGAGCCCGGCGGGGTGCGCGTGCTGGCCAAGACGCCGCCCGTGCTCGGCGTACGGCTGTTCCGCACCGGCACGACCGATGACGCCTTGGCCAAGCGCGTGGCGGCGGAGGTCACCGCGTTGGCCAAGCGGAAGGAATTGCTCGCCGCGCTCGAGTCGGCCCGTGGCTTCGTCAAGCCGCTTGACCAAGCGGCGGCGTGGGCGGACTGGCGAGGCCTGGGCCGCCTTGGCCAGGCGCCCAGTTTGCCGAAAAAACTGCCCGGGACGCTACGCAAAATTTGGTCGGCAAAACTCACCGGCCCGGCCGTCGCCGGCCCGGCGGCCACGGCGGAGCGCGTCATCATCCCTGACAAAAACAAGGACGCCACCCACGACATTTTCCGTTGTCTCGCCGCCACCGACGGCAGCGAGATTTGGCAACTGGACTACGCCGCCGCCGGCGATATGGATTACAGCAACTCGCCCCGCGCGACGCCGGTCGTTCACGAAGGCCTGGTGTATCTGCACGGTGCGCTGGGCGACCTGCATTGCGTCCGGCTCGACACCGGCGCGGTTGTTTGGCGGACAAATTATTATCGTGACCACGGAGCCAAGCTGCTGACGTGGGGCTCGAGTTCGCCGCCGCTGATC
>JABGZB010000134.1 GCA_018674955.1 Verrucomicrobiota bacterium
AATGAGCTACTCAAGGTGCATGTCAGCTACGGGCCGCTCGTGCAAAAGCTACTGAAAAAATTCAATAAGGGCACGCGCCGCTCGTGGGCCGTCAAGGGCCTCGTGCACATCACCGGCGGCGGGTTTGTGGACAACATCCCGCGCGTGCTGCCGGACGACTGCAACGCCATCATCATGCGCGGCACATGGGACGTGCTGCCTATCTACGAGCTGCTTCAGGCCAGGGGGAAGGTTTCCGAGGCTGAGATGCACCAGGTGTTCAACATGGGCATCGGCATGGTGGTGATCGTCCGCGAAGACCAGTCGGCCGGCGTGCTGCGTTCCATCCGAGCGCAAAAGATGAAGGCCTGGGAGATCGGCTTTATCGACAGCGGCGACCGCAAAGTGCAACTCGCCTGAGCTTGGCAAAGCGGCAAGCCGTTTCCATTATTCCGCCAGTGAGAACGAGGCGATTTCCTTGTCGTTTCGCACGAGCACGTTCCGGTTGGCGAACGCCGGGTGCGACCACACCACATCCCGGCCGGCGGCGCGACCCGTTGGATCGATCAGGTGAGCCTTGTCCAGTTCCTCGTAACCTTTCGGTGTTAATCTGGCGATAAGCAGATTGCCCAGCTCGTTGAACAGGAAAAACCGGTCCTCATGCTTCACGAGAAAGGCGTTGGCCCAGCGCGCCTCCACTCCGCCGCGAGTGGCCGTGAGATCCTCCCAGACCCGCTCGCCGGTGTCGGCTCGCAGGCAGCGCAACTGCCCGTAGCTGCAAACGCCGTAGATGTGGTTGTCCTCAAAAAAAGGTGTCGGCATGATGCTGTGCAGCTCTTGCGTGTTTTTTTCGCTGGCGCGCTTGCTCTTCCACGCCAGCGTGGCCGCTGGTTTGTCCGGGTCGAGATTCATCATCATCGACCCGTTGTAAAACGCGGTGATGAACAACCGGTTACCAAGCTGGCGCGGCGTGGGGATCGACAGGCCGGAACGGACTCGGAACGGCTCCGACCAGTAAACCTCGCCGGTGTCCGGATTGAGCGAGTTGAGTGACTCCGGGTGCCAGATAATCAATTGCTCCACACCGCCGGCATGGATCAGCGTCGGCGGACAATAGCCCGGCTCCTTGGCGGTGAGGCTTCGCCAGACCTCCTTGCCGCTCAGTTTGTCGTAGCAAACCACCGTCGAGCCGTCGCCTCGGGCGAGGCAGATCAAGTGCCCGCCGCGCACGAGAGGGTGGGCGGCAAAGCCCCAGACCGGTGTCTTGACACCGTACTCCGTCTTGAAATCCTTTTGCCAAAGCACCTTGCCGGAGTCGGCGTTGAGACAGAGGAGGTTGCCCTCTGCGCCGAGCGTGTAAACGCGGTCGCCATCCACCGTCGGCGTCGCGCGAGGGCCAGCCGGGTAACTGACCGTGTAGCCGCAGTCGTACTCGTGCATCCAGAGTTGGCGGCCGGTTTTTTCGTCGAGACAAATCACCCGCTCGGAGCCGAGAATGTGCCCCCGGGCGAATTGATTGTCCGGATTGGCGGAATCTTTGGCCAGTTGCCGATCGGTCACGTAAACCTTCCCCTTGGCCACGGCCGGTCCGGCGTACCCGCCGCCGATTGGCACCCGCCAATTAACCTTCGGCCCGTCATCGGGAAATCCTTTGATGATGCCACTCTCACGCCAGATCCCGTCGCGCTTGGCCCCGAGCCACTGCGGCCAGTCATCTGCCAACGCCGACAAGCCAAGCGCTTGGCCAAGCGCCAAGCCGAAAAGGAGGGATTTGGATTTCATAGTCGAAAAAATGAATATGAGCTAATCCACATACAAAGGATGATTGATTTTTTTGAACAACTCCCGGAAGCGGGGCTGTTTTCGTAATTCCAAAAATTTCCGGTCATTGGCATAACCCGGTACAGTAGATTCACGGTTTTCGAACCCCTTTTCCAACCATCGGTAGGCGTGATCTGTTTTACCCATCAAAAAATAAATTTCCGCGAAACGAGTTTTGTTAAAAGAGTTGTGGTAGCTATCGAGTAATTCGATCAGTTGATCCTTGGCTGCCTCACGGTCTCCATTTCTCCAATGTACTTCAAACAAATTTTGCCGGAGAAGGGGTTGATTTGGGTACACTTGGAGAGCTTCAGTCAAACGTTCAATGGCTGTCCCTGTGTTCGCCTGTAATTTGTTGTACTTAAATTGGAGAGCTGATGGGAAATGGGGATCAATGGTGAGTGCGTCTTCTATTGTTTTTAATGCCAATTCAGCTTGACCTGTCCGCCAAAATGATGATGACAGGCTTAACTTGATAATTTTCGAAGTAGGATCGAGTTGTGTGGCTTTCTTTGTTATTTGAATGCTCTCCTCGGTTCGCCCTATCTGAGTAAGAAGTATCCCATACCAATGATTACCGGTGGCGTAATTTGGGTTTAACTCAATTCCTTTTCGATAATTCTCCTCTGCTCCAGCCCAATCATAGTCGTAGTTATGCTGAACCCAAGCGATTGATGTATAGGCACTTCCCATGTTCGGGTTGATTTTTTTCGCTTGTTCGGCATAGGCCTTGGCCTTGGGCATTGCATCGTTTGGGGCAGCAAAATTATAGATTGGCAATAGACCATAAGTATCCCCCAAGCCCACATACGGGTCGGCGTAATCCGGGTCGAGTTCGATGGCTTTTTCGAAATGCTTGATTGCGTTGTCGAAACCCACCTTGCTGCGCTTGTTCCATTCGCGGCGACCGGCTTGGTACTCGGCTTGGGCCTCTGCATTTTCGGTGGCTTTTTGGGCGAGTTGCCGGGCTTCGGCTTCATCGAGGCCTCCCTTGAGTTCGCTGGCGAGTTTGGTGGCAATCTCGTTTTGCAGATCGAGGAATTCGTCTTTGGTTTTGTTGAAGGTGCTGCTCCAGCCGAGGGCTTCGGTGTTGGCGTTGATGAGCTGGATGTTCACCTGAATCTTGTCACCGCTCGTCTGGATTTCGCCGGTCACGATGGTTCCCACGCCAAGCGCTTGGCCAATTTCCTTGGGAGATTGTTTACTGTCCTCAAATTTTCGCGCTGATTCCTTGGCTATGACGACGAGGTTTTGCAGCGGCTGCAATTTGCTTGTGAGTGTCGAGACGAGGCCGTATCCCAAGTCGGCCGTTTCGCCAGAGGTGCCGATGGTCTTGAACGGCAGGACGACGACGCGATTGGTGTCGAGGGTTACCTGTGTGGTCGTGTTGGTTTGCGCTTGGCTAAGTGCGATTGGTATAGGTGCGGTCGTTGTGCTGCTGCCGAAAAAGAATGTCCCAGCTATGCCGAGCACAGCGAGGCCAACGACTGCGCCGGCCACTTTCAGCCAAACGGCGGCTTCACCCTTGGCTTCAACTTTGCCACTGGAGTGGCTTGACCCGTGTGAGGCAGAGCCCGGCGTGTTTGCGGCGGCGGCGCTGGCATCGTCTGCCACGGTCACGCCCAGCTTGGCCAAGGCGCGGATAACCGCCTGCTGAGCCGCATCCTCTC
>JABGZB010000135.1 GCA_018674955.1 Verrucomicrobiota bacterium
GCACCAGGCGCTTGGCCAGGTGAAGTTTGACGAAGTGGCCAAGGTGTTCAAGGGCGACAAGTACACGGTGCTCGACACCCGCACGGATAACTTCGTCATGGATACCGCCAAGTCCAACGCCGAGGACGCCATCACCAAGCACCCGAAGCTGGCCTGCATGGTGGGGTTGTTCGCCTACAATCCGCCGAGGTGCCTCGAGGCGATCAAGGAAGCTGGCAAGCTTGGCCAGATCAAGGTGTGCGGCTTTGACGAGGCGGATGGATTGTTGCAGGCGATCAAGGACGGCAACGCACACGGCACCATCAGCCAGCAGCCGTGGAAGTATGGCTACCAGTCGGTGCGCGTGCTCAAGGCGCTGGTCGACGGCGACACCTCGGTGATCCCCGAAAACAAGTTCATCGACGTCGGCTACAAGATCGTCACCAAGGAAAACATCGACGAGTTCTGGGCCGAGAAAAAGAAGATGGCTGAGCTGGGCGCCCAGAAGTAATGGGGGACACCCAAACACCGCTCCTTGAGGTCGCGGCCCTTGAGAAGCAGTTTCCCGGCGTCCGCGCACTTCACGACGTCGATCTCACCCTGAACCGGGGCGAGGTGCTGGCGGTGGTCGGCGAAAACGGGGCCGGCAAAAGCACGCTGATGAAAATCCTCGCGGGGGTGCACACACCGAACGAGGGAACCGTCCGGATCGATGGCGCGGAAGTGAGGGTTCAATCCGTGCGGGACGCGCAGGCCCACGGCATCGCGTTGATTCATCAGGAGCTGAACCTCGCCGCCAACCTCGACATCGCAGCAAATGTTTTTCTCGGCATTGAGCCGCATACGGCCGGCTTCATCGATAGCGGACAAATCCACGCCAAGGCCGCCAGCCATCTCAAGCGCGTTGGGCTGGATTTCCCCACCGACACCCTCGTGGAGGAACTCACGATCGGCCATCAGCAGTTGGTGGAGATCGCCAAGGCACTGTCGGTCGACGCGCGGATCATCATCATGGACGAGCCAACTTCCAGCCTCTCGCAGACTGAGAGCGAGAGGCTTTTCAAGGTCGTTCACGATCTGCGCTCTCAGGGGATCAGCATCATTTATATCTCCCACCGGTTGGGTGAGGTGATGGAGCTCGCAGACCGAGTCACCATTCTGCGCGATGGCGAAAACGCCGGCGAACTGGCCGGGGAGCAGATCAGCCACAACGCCATGGTCAAGCTGATGGTCGGTCGCGATCTCTCGCAATTCTACCAGCGCAACACGACCGAACCGGGTAGCATGGTGCTTGAGACCGAAAACCTGAGGACGCCGGCGCATCCGCGAAGCGGTTTGTCCTTTTCGGTTCACGAAGGCGAGATTGTCGGCATCGCCGGGCTGGTTGGCGCAGGGCGCACCGAGCTGCTCGAGACGTTGTTCGGAGTCACCCCGGCTGTTGGCGGAACTCTGAAGATCGCCGGCAAAGTGATCCACCCCAAGACACCCCTTGAGGCGATCCAGTCCGGCATCGTCCTTGCGCCGGAGGATCGCAAACAACACGGGCTCATTCTCGAGATGAGCGTCCGTGAGAATGCCAGCCTCCCGCGACTCCGCATGGACCAGAAAGTCGGCGCAATTGATTTCGGCGCGGAGATCGTGGTGTCGACCGAGATGGTGAAAAAGATGGACATCAAGACGCCCGGATTGGAGCAGGTCGTCCAGTATCTATCCGGTGGGAACCAGCAAAAGATAGTCCTCGGCAAGTGGCTCGCGATGAAGCCGCGCCTGCTGTTGCTCGACGAGCCGACCCGGGGGATTGACGTCGGCTCGAAACAGGAAATTTACAGGCTGATGGAGGAACTGGCCGCTGGCGGCGTGGCGATTCTGTTTGTCTCCAGCGAGATGGAGGAGGTGCTCGGCATGGCCGACCGGGCGCTGGTCATGCACGAGGGTGTCATCACCGGCGAACTCGCCCGCGATCAACTCAACGAGGAAGCTGTCATGCAGTTGGCTACGGGAAACAAGGCCGCCGCCTGACCCGATCATCATGAATAAAAACATACTCGGAATTCTGGGCTTGTTCATTTTTATTTTCGGCTTCACGGCGTTGAGTAACGAAAATTTCCTAAGTGCCTACAACCTCCAGAATCTGGTCAAGTGGTCCAGCCTCTACGCCATCATGGGCATCGGCGTGGCGTTTGTTATTATTACTGGTGGGATCGATCTGTCCATCGGGTCTGTGATTGGTCTTGTGGCCTCGCTCATGGCGCTCATGGTCAGGAGCGAGTGGGATCCAGCCGTGGCAGTGCTTGTGTTGATCGCCCTTTCGCTGGGTATCGGCTTGATTCACGGCCTGTTGGTCACCAAGATGAAACTGCAGCCGTTCGTGGTGACGCTTTGCGGGTTGCTTTTTTACCGTGGCATCTCCCGCTGGGCCACCGACAACCAGAGCATGGGCTACGGTGACACGGAGACGCTGAACTCGCTGTTCAGCGGCAAACTCGCCATCGGCTCATTCGTCTTGCCCGCGCCTTTTTTCTTTTTGGTGGTTGTGGCTGTACTGGCTGCGATTTTTCTGAACCGAACCATCTGGGGGCGTTACCTGTTGGCTCTCGGCAACAACGAGGATGGCGCACGCTACAGTGGTATCGAGACCGGTCGGCTGAAGATCACCGCCTATGTGATCTGCTCTTTTTTGGCTGGGTTGTCAGGGTTGCTCTTCGCCTACGAATTGGACTCTGTGCAACCAGCCCAGACCGGTGAGTTTTACGAACTCTACGCCATCGCCGCCGCCGTGCTGGGCGGGTGCAGCCTGCGCGGAGGTCAGGGGACCATCCTCGGCGTGATCATCGCTGCTGCGGTCATTCGCCTGCTGCGAAACTCCATCAACCTGCTCGGCATCTCCACCCATCTCGAGTACGCCATCATCGGCATGGTGATTCTCTGCGGGGTCTCCACCGACGAGATCATCAAGCGCATAATGGCCAAGCGCCGCGCGGCAAAATAGTTTCACAACGGACGGCTGGGGATAGCCGTCCTTACTTTTTCACCCATTCGGAGGATTCGCGTGGGCTCGTTTGAAGAGATTTTTGTGTAATTGCAACAGGCGGCGTAACTCCGCGATCGGTGTTTTGTGATCGTCCACGCGGAGGTCGATGAACCGGTCATTGCCTCCACCGTAGCCGCCCTTCTTTCGCACCACGAGCAGGGCGGCCGATTGCCGGCCGCGCGAGTCGCCACCGGCGTCCTGTCCTGCCATCAATGCGTCAGCCAGCCAATCGCACAGTCCGCCTTTGGCCTGTTTTTGTGATTGCTCGAAGCTGGAGGCCATGGTGTCCACGACTTCCTTGCCGGTGAGAATGTTACCCTGCGCGCAGAAATGGGGTTTCTCGATGTGACCGGCCCAGTCGTGGCAGTCGCTGCCGGTGAACGACGCGCTGTTGCCCTTGGCATCGACGATGCCGAGTTGCCGCCGCTGTTTGTTTCTGTCCGCCGAGGTCAGCGTCGAAACTGTTTCCCTGGCCGACTTGCCATCGGCCAGGAGTTCGAGACCGTCGGGACCGTAACTGACGTTGGCGTACGATTGGGTCGCGATGGCACCGACGCCAGCCTTGGCCCACGGCACGACGCTGCCGACCGCGAAAAACTTGCTCTGCACCGCCACGCCGAGGTCGCCGGTGCGCGGATCGAATCCCACAATCGAGAACGTCGCTACCGGCTTGACTGTCGGCTTGACCAAGGCGTCCGGTGCGACGGCCAAGCCGGCTAACCCCTGGCCAGTTCGCTTGATGAATGTACGCTGGTTGATCCGGTTCACGTCGCTGATGCTATCCCCGACGCCAAAATGGATCGATCCCAAATCCGCGCTTGGCCAAGCGGGTGGCTTGTGTTCCGGTGGCACGGCTTTTATCTTCCCCGGGCTGATGTCCATCAAGACGCTCAAGCAAAAAATGGCCGAGGGACAGGAGGTTCGCGTGATGGCGATCAGCGCCTTTCCGAGTCCGAAACTTATCGAAGTTGCCGGAAAGTTCGGCAATCTTGACGGCGTATGGATTGATCAGGAGCACTCCGGGCTGCCCAATCAGGAACTGGAGCTGCTCCTGTTGGCTTGCCGCGCTGCTGGGCTGGATGCCTTTGCGCGGGTGGCTCCGACCGATTACGCCACGGTGATGCGCCCGATGGAGGGCGGGGCGAGCGGCATCATGATGGCGCAGGTTCGCAGTGTCGCCGAGGTCGAGCAGACGGTGCGCTGGATGAAGTATCATCCGGCCGGCGAGCGCGGCATGTTCCTCGGCAACTTCGAGGCGGAGTTCGGTGCCAAGCCGGCGCCCGAGCACGTCGCCGACTGCAACCGCGACCGCTGGACCGTAATCCAGATCGAGACCGCCGAGGCGGTCGAGTGCGTCGAGGGCATAGCGGCGGTCGAGGGCGTCGATTGTTTGTTCGTCGGGCCAAGCGATCTTTCCAACAATCTCGGCAACCCGGGCAACCCGATGGATCCGCACGTGTTGGGCGCCATCGAGCGCATCGCCGCTGCGGCCAAGGCCAATGGCAAGCCGTGGGGAGTCCTTTCCAAGACGGAGGAATTCGCGCTTAAGTGTCGCGAATTGGGCTGCCAATTGTTCAGTATCGCCGGCGATCTCGATTACATCAACCGAGGCATCGCTGCGACCAGGTCAGCTTTCCCAAATTTTTTCTCATGAGCATTGAAGCAAAACTAACCGAGCTTGGCATCGAGTTGCCGCCGCCGCCACCGGCCGTGGCCGCGTACGAGCCGTGGATGCGCACCGGCAATCTCGTCATCACTTCCGGCCAACTGCCATGGCGCGACGGGGAAATGGGCTTCGCCGGCCGGTGCGGCGAGGAGATCACCGAGGATCAAGGCTACCAGGCGGCGCGCCAATGCGCCATCAACGCCATCGCCCAAATCAAGGCGGCGGCCGGTGACCTCGACCGAGTGAGACGCATCGTGAAGGTGGACGGTTACGTGCACACCGCACCCGGTTTTCGCGGCCATCCGCAGGTGCTTAATGGCGCGTCCGAACTGTTCAACGCCGTCTTCGGCGAGCGCGGCCGCCACGCCCGCCTGGCCATCGGCATCGACGAGATGCCGCTCAACGCCGCCGTGCAGATTTGTGTCACCGCCGAGATTGAGGATTACCCCATTTCCTGATTGATGAGTTTTGCCCACCTTACCTTGGCCACGCGCGATGTCATTGCGTCTCGCGACTTTTTCGCCGGAACGCTTGGCTGGGAGCCGATCGAGCGCCCCGGCAACATCGACGTCGAGGCGGCCTGGCTGCGCATCGCGCCCGGGCAGGAACTGCATCTGCTTCGCGTGCCGGATTTTGAGCCATCCGATTTCGAGCGGGAGTTCGGCCGGCACTTCGCGGTCGAGTATCCGGTAGCCGGTTTCGCCGGGTTGAAGGAGCGCTTGGCCAAGCACGGCGCGGAACTGATCGACCCCATTCGCGAAACCCCGTTCGAGCGGTTCTTTTTCCGCGATCCCAACGGCTACATCTTCGAAGTGGTTGACGCTGACCATGCTCCCGAAACCTAATCCCCACCGGCGATGCCACTTTACGAATATACCTGTGAGAAGTGCCGAAAAACGAGTGAGCACCTGGTTCGCTCCAGCATCGAAACCCGGTTGCCGGGTTGTCCGCACTGTGGCTCGCGCCGGATGAAAAAGGAGCTGTCCGTTTTCGCTGCTGCGGGTAGTGAACCCGATCCTGCACCGCCCAGTTGCTCCGGCAATCCCGGCAACTGCGGCAGCTGTGGTTAAGGATTAAACCCGGACGACCGGGTTGTTCAGACAACCGATTCCGGAGATTTGGATGAGAACTGTGTCGCCTTCCTCGAGCGTGAAGTCGTCGTCCGGCACGATGCCGGTACCGGTGAGCAGCGCGCAGCCGAACGGGAACACTTGCGACTGAAACATGGCGGCGCTCAACTCGCCGAAAGTGCGCTTGATCTGGTTCACGCTGACGGTTCCTTCAAAAACGGTTTTGCCGCCGCGCTCGATCTGTATTGTGATTTCCCACTCGCGCGCCTCCTCCTCGCGCGCGCCGACGCGTACCCACGGGCCAACGGCGCAGGAGCGGTGGTACACCTTGGCCTGCGGGAGGTAGAGCAGATTTTCACCCTCGATGTCGCGGGAACTCATGTCGTTGCCGACGGCGTAGCC
>JABGZB010000136.1 GCA_018674955.1 Verrucomicrobiota bacterium
GCTGTGATGCGATTCGTGTTAATTGCCGTTCGGGTGGGAACCGGGATGAAAATCTTGAAAATGCCGCCAAGGGATTGGGCACCTTGTGCGATTACGCCAAGGGAACGAAGGTGAAAATTGTGATCGAGCCGCATGGCGGGAATTCCCAGGATCCGGACTGGCTGCTGGCCGCGATGAAGAAAATCAACCGTCCTAATGCGGGTCTGTTGCCGGACTTCAACAACTTTGGCCGCTACAATCGCTATGAAGGTGTTACCAAGAGCCTCCCATTCGCGCCAGCTGTGTGCGCGAAGGCGCTCAAGTTCGATGACAGAGGGAATGAAACAAACACCGACTACTTCAAGATGCTGAAGATTGTTTATGAGTCCGATTATTCCGGTGTTATCTCGATTGAGTTTGAAGGGCACGGCATCGACCCGATTGAGGGCTCCCTCAAGACCAAGGCATTGATTGAAAAGGCGCTCAAGGCCGCGGCCGCATGATTCGAAATATCGTTTTCATCCTGGCTTTCCTCGTCACCCTGAACGTGCAGGCGGCCAAGCCTTTGAACGTTGTGCTGATCTTGGTCGATGACTTGGGTTGGATGGATCTTTCCTGCCAAGGCAGTCGTTATTTCGAGACGCCTCATATCGACCGTCTTGCTGCTGATGGTATGCGCTTTACCGACGCCTATGCAGCGTGTGCCGTGTGCTCTCCGACGAGAGCCGCCGTGCAGACGGGGCGTTACCCTGGCCGCCTTGGGGTTACCGACTGGATAAGGTCACGCTTTCAGGGAGGGACCATTCCCGCAGACAAAAAGAATCCGAGCGGCTTCTCTGGGGGCAAACGGAAGTTTCTTGTTCCCAAGAATGCTCTCTGGATGGAATCTGAAGAGGTAACGATTGCCGAACTGTTAAAGCCTGCCGGCTACGTTACCTGCCACATTGGTAAATGGCATCTTGGGGCCGATGATTGGTATCCGCAGAAACAAGGTTACGACTTTAACTATGGAGGTTGTGATTATGGTCAGCCGCCAAGTTACTTCGATCCTTTCAATCAGCCCAAACACCGTCATGCGATGATTCGAGGCGGAATTCCTCACTTGCCGGGACGTAAGCCGGGGCAGTACCTGTCAGATCGAGAAGCGGAAGAAGCAGTCGCGTTCATCGAGAAACATAAGGACAAACCGTTCTTTCTTAACATGGATAACTACGCTGTTCATACCCCGATCCAGGCTAAGGCGGAAGTGACGGCCAAGTACGCGAAGAAGCCCAAAACCACTCAAAAGAACGCTAAGTATGCCGCCATGGTGGAGTCAGTCGATGATTGTGTGGGGCGTATCATGGATGCGCTCGAGGAGCATGGGATCGCTGATCGCACGATGATCATCTTCACCTCTGATAACGGGGGGTTGGTGGGTCCAACGAGTAATGCACCGCTTCGTTCGGGAAAAGGATACGCCTACGAAGGGGGCATTCGTGTTCCACTCATTATTAAGTGGCCTGGCGTGGTTAAGCCAGGAGTCACCAGCGCTGAACCCGTAACCAGTGTTGATTACTTGCCCACTATCGCGGAAGTCACAGGATTGGATTTACCCAAAGGACGGGCAATCGATGGGATTTCATTGGCTAAACACTTGAGCTCTCAGGGCAAGCAAAGCATCGAGCGCGAGGCGATCTATTGGCACTTTCCTCATTACCGACATAACCCGGGACCGTACAGTATAATTCGCGAAGGCCCTTGGAAGTTGATCAAGTTCTATGAGGGGCCAATGGAACTTTTTAACCTGAAGGACGATCTCGGCGAAACGAAAAACTTGGCCTCTGTTATGCCGGAAAAAGTAAAAGAATTGAATTCGCGTCTCCTTGCTCACCTCAAGTCAATAGGAGCCAAAATGCCAAAACTTAATTCTGCCAGGCAATAAAGGGGAATCTCAAAATACACAAACCGTAGATGTTGAGGATGTAAGGGGGAAATACAAAAAAAGATTTGAGCTCCATGTGTCAAGCATTTGCTGAATTAGCTTTTACTAAATTTAAAAAGGAATACGGATGTTAGATCGACGAACATTTCTTAGGGGCACTGCTCTCTGCACCGGGGCAGTTGCAGCAAGCAAGGTGGGTGAGGTGCAGGGTGCAGCCACCAATCCTTCAGGGGTCGGTGGCTATGATTACCGGTTGCCGAAATTGGCCAAGGGCAGTCGGTTGCTTTTTCAGGGGGACTCCATCACCGACATGAAATGGGGACGCAACGAGCGCGATCGCAATCATTACCTCGGGCACAGCTACGTTTACCTGATTGCCTCGCGGCTCGGGGTGGATATGCCGGAGGCGCAGTTGGAATTCTTCAATCGCGGCATCAGTGGTCACAAGGTTTCTGATCTGAAAGCGCGTTGGCAGAAGGATGCCATCGATATGAAGCCCGATCTTCTCAGTATCCTCATTGGAGTCAATGACGTGAGTCGGGGTGGTACGGTGGAACAATGGGAAGCGGACTACAGGTTAATTTTGGATGCCAGTCGAAAGGCAAAAGCCGACTTATCGGTGGTGTTACTAGACCCCTTCGTCCTGCGGTCAGGTAGATTGAAGAATGAAGCTGCATGGAAAAAATGGCGGGGAAAGGTGGATCAATACTGTGGTATCGTTGCGCAGTTGGCGAAGGATTATGATGCCGTCCACGTGAAGACCCAGGAAGTTTTCGATGCGGCCGCCAAGTCGGTCAGTCCGGAGCACTGGATTTGGGACGGGGTTCACCCACTGCCGCAGGGCCATGAACTAATCGCGCGCAACTGGCTGCAGCAAGTGAGTTCCTAAAGGGCTGAGGAACCGAAATGAAGAATTACATTCTTGTCTTATCATTGCTTGTGCTCGCTGTCTCACTCCATGGAGTCGCCTCGCGGCCCAACATCATTCTCGTATATGTGGATGACATGGGTTACGGCGATGCGTCCTGCCTGAATCCGCAGTCGAAATTCAAGACGCCGAATATCGACCGGTTGGCAAAGGAGGGCATGACCTTTACCGACGGGCATTGCTCAGATACCGTTTGCACTCCCTCTCGTTATGGTCTTCTTACCGGTCGCTACTCTTGGCGAACTACCTTAAAGCGCGGAGTCATGGGGGCAGAAGGTGCATGTCTTATTGCTGATGGTCGCATGACCTTGGCCTCTTTCTTGGGCGATAACGGTTATACGACGGCAATGGTTGGGAAGTGGCATTTGGGAATGGACTTTCCCGGCACGAAAGGTAATCGCGATTGGAAGTACCCCGTTAAAGACATGCCCTTGGACAAGGGGTTTGATTATTTTTGGGGGATTCCGGCATCCATGAATTACGGGGTTCTTGCTTGGTTCGAAGGGCGCCATGCCAAGGTGCCGCCTACCTTGTTCACATCGAAGAAACCCAGCAAGATTGCGATAGCGGATTACCGCATCATGCCGCCCTACAAAAAAACGCCAAAAGAGGCGCCGGTTCCGGAAGAATCAGGAGGCCGAAAAATGAGCCTCAAAGGCAAAGGTCTTGAAGTGGCGCCAGACTTTGTAGACATCGAGTGTTTGGATCGCTTCACCACGCAATCTCTGAAGTGGCTGGCTGGGCGTGCCGAAGCGGCGCGTAACGGTAAGCCTTTTTTCCTCTATTTGCCCTACACTTCACCGCACAAGCCGGTGATTCCCTTGAAGAAATTCCGAGGTCAGGGCAAGGCGGGCGCTTATGGTGAATTCATGATCGAGACCGATTGGCATCTTGGGCGAATCATGAAATGGCTCGATGAAGAGAAGCTTGCGGATAACACGATGGTGGTTTTCACCAGTGACAATGGTCCGGAAAAAACATGGAGTAAGCGGATTGAATTATACAATCACCACAGCAACGACATCTACCGCGAGGGCAAACGCTCCATCTACGAAGGTGGTCACCGTGTGCCGTTCATTATACGCTGGCCGGCCAAGGTGAAGGCAAATGAAAAATGGAACCAGTCAGTATGCCAAACTGATCTACTGGCCACTTTCGCCGAGATGCTGGATAAACGCCTCTCCGACAATGCTGGTGAGGATAGTATCAGCTTTTATCCCGTGCTGCGCGGCGCAGTAGAAAACAGTTTTGCTGAGCGTGCAGCGATGGTGCACCACAGTTCGCAAGGCCGCTTTGCTGTCCGCCAAGGCAAATGGAAACTGGTGATGGAAGACAGTCGCCGCGCCAAGCGGGAGCTTTACAATCTTTCTTCAGATCCCGGCGAAACCAAAAACGTCATCGCTGAAAACCTCGCCATATCAAGACGCCTCACTGCGAAACTCACTTCCATGATCCGCAACGGCCGTAGCTCGCCCGGGCCTGCTCAGAAAAACGACACGCCTCTCTGGCGTGATTTGGTTTGGATGAACAAGTGATTCGATCATCTGACAAGTTCGCATGAAGAGCAGTTAATTCACCGAGATGAACTCGTTCATGCATATCAGGATTTTGTATCAGATTGTAAGTTCGGGAACGTTTCATTTAATGCTTTTTCTTGTGCGAATTGGGTGACTGCAGGATGATTGGCGCGTGACCCGCTTGTGCAGGATTTTTTGCCTCATCTTGGTTGCTCAACCGCTTGGCCAAGCGGCGGAGCGGTTTGATTATCATTCCATCCGTAAGCAGTCGATGGTGGCGTCGCAGGGGTTTTATGAGGGGGAACTTCATCTGCGCACGGAAGGGAAGGCGCGACCACAGGAAATGCGCGGGTATGGTGCAGGCTGGCGTGGGGACAGTCACCTGCTCTGGGACGGTGTGGTGGAGGAATCAAACGCGGTCGAGTTCGATGTTTCCGAGGCGGGCAGATACGCGCTGGCGATGCAGTGGACTTTGGCTCCCGATTATGGGGTTTTCGAGGTGAGACTGAACGGCAAGGTGGTTGAGCCGCAGCTGGATTTGTATTCGCCGCGTGTGAAACTGGCTAACCTGCGCGATTTAGGCGAGATTACGATGAAGGCAGGTGCTCAGCGTCTGGTTATCAAGCTTATCGGCGGCAATCCAAAGGCGCAGAAGTTTCAGGGGAAGGGTTATTTGTATGGCTTGGATTATTTGGAACTGACCGATCTTTCGCCCAAATCAGAGAAGCCCGAGGAGATCAAGTCCACAGTCGAGGCCCTGTTTAATTTAGGCGAGGCGCGCCTCATGATGAAGCAGTATTGTTTTCGTTGTCACGGAGTGAAGATGGTGAAGGGCAAGGTAAACCTAGAGGCCTTGGTCAAGCGCGCGGATTTCCTGAAGCACATCGAGATTACTCAGCACGCGGCGGAGATGATGGCCAAGGTGGAGATGCCGCCGGAGGATGAGAAGCAGCCGACGAAGGTCGAACGTGCAAAGCTTGCACATTTTTTAGACGACTTAGTGGACGAATATTTGCAATCGAATACAGAGCTAGAGCCGGTGGTGATGCGCCGGTTGAATCGATACGAGTACAACAATGCGGTGCGCGATCTGTTGCAATTGCGCGGAGATATTTATCCGCTGCCAGAGAAGGTGATTCGTTCCAGTAACTATTTTGATCCCTCCATTGGTCGCATGCCGGACTCAGTAAATGCGGGCAACCGTACACTGGGTAAAAATATTGTGGAGAAACAAATCCTTAAGGGCGTCGACCCTTTTGCTATTGA
>JABGZB010000137.1 GCA_018674955.1 Verrucomicrobiota bacterium
GAAATTAAGCTCAATCCTTATTCGGCAGTTGCACTTGGTGATGAATAATGGAGGGGATCACTTTGACCCCTTGCCACCTGAACTCTGTGGCCGGGGTTTCGCCTTTTTGAAAACATACAGCAGGTTCGGCTCGCTGACTATGTAGAGGGTGCCGCGCTTGTCGAGCGCGACGCCTTCGGCCTTGAAGATGGTTCGGCTGAGGCCGGCCTTGCCGCCTCGAAGTAGCAGGCGGCTGGTCTCGATGCCGTACTTGTTGGCCTCGACGAGGCAGGCCGACTCGTGGCTGAGGATGAGCAGTCGCTCTTTTTTGGCGTCGTAATGCAGACCGGAGATATCGCGCAGGCCGCGACCGGCGAGACTCATGAGGATGGAGGTCGGGGGCGCGTCGCTCTCCGGCTTGGACGGGATGATTTTGAAGACGGCTGGGGAGCGGTTTTCGCGGGCGACAAAGAAGCGCTTGGCCAAGGGATCATACGCAATGCCCTCAAGGCCGTTGGTGGTGTTGACCTTGATATCGAGATTTAGCTTTTTTGCTTTTTTCCAGCTGACGCCGCCGTCCTTGGGCTCGAGCTCGATGAGGACGATATTGCCGCGAGCCTCCTCGACCACGGCAAAACGGTCTCCCTGCATCCACACGATGCCTTCGGTGTCCTCGAACTTGTTCAGGCTGATTTTGCGCTTGAGGGAACCGTCGAGATTTATCTCGACGATCCGCTGGGGCGAGTCGAGCACGACGAAAAGGCTGTCGCGCCCGGCGTGGTAGGTGAGGCCGGAGGCATTCTGGCTGACGCCCCCGATGACCACCGGCCCCTTGGCTAGGGTGTACTGGTCGAGGCGCGTCGACTCCTCCGCCTGGCAAAGCGCCTGGCCAAGCATCAGGCTTGCCGCTGTGATTAATCCTCTCATTCGATGCCTCGCGGTGGGCAAAATACACCCACGCCGCCGCCGTGTCACCCACGTCATTTTTGGTTGCATTGGGTGGCGTTTCGGCATCGACTCGCCGCCGTTCAACCGGACTTCTGTTTAAACTCATGCAACTGATCGATTATCTTGTTTTGTTCCTCTACTTCGCCGGTATGGCGGGCGTTGGTTTTTGGCTCATGCGCGGCCAGAAAAAGCAGGAGGATTTTTTCATGGCCGGCCGCAGTTTCGGCAAGCTGATGCAGACGTTCGCCGCGTTCGGCTCGGGCACCGGCTCGGCCGACCCGGTGAACACGGCGCGCGGCACGTTCCACAACGGCATGAGCGGGATGTGGAGTGTGATGTATTGGTTGTTCGTCACGCCGGTGTACTGGATCAGCGCGGTGTGGTATCGCCGCATGCGCACTCTGACGTTCGGTGACTGGTTTGTGGAGCGGTACGAGTCGAAGAAAATCGGTGTGGCCTACGCGCTGTTCGGCTGTTTTTATTACATGACGTACGGTGCGATGATGTTCACCGCGATCGGTAAAGTGGCCGCACCGCTCCTCAATGTAACGCCGTTCGGGATGCCACTGCAATACACGCTGCTGCCGTTTGTCGCGGTCGTCGTTATCACATATGGGTTGCTCGGGGGCATTGCGGCGGCGTACTGGACGGATCTCATTCAGGGCATTTGCATCATTGTTCTTTCGGTGTTGCTGATCCCGTTCGGGCTCTCGGCGGTGGTTGACAAGTTCGGTAGTAAGAGCGACGGCTTGATGGATGCCTTTCGGCTCATGCATGAGCAACTCGGCGACGAAAAATTCACAATAATTGGAGGCAGCACGGCGAGCGAATTTCCGCTGTACGCCATCGTGGCGATCGTGATCATCAATATGATCGGTATCGTGCTGACTCCGCACTTCATCGTCACCGGCGGCGGCACGGCCAAGAGCGAGTGGGACGCCCGCGTGGGTCTGGTTACCGGCAATTTCATCAAGCGATTTTGTACTATCGGCTGGGTGATCACTGCGTTGATTGTGCTCACGCTTTACGGCAGTGACGCAACCCTGATGGCGGACGCTGACAAAGCTTGGGGCTTGGCCACGCTCAAGCTTCTCGGGCCGTTGAACATCGGCTTGGTGGGGCTGATGGTGGCCTGCCTGCTGGCCGCGCTCATGAGCACGGTGGACTGTTTCATGATTGTTTGCGCCGCGCTGGTGGTACGAAATATTTATCATCCGTACATCAAGCCGGATGCCACCGAGGCCGAGAGTCTCAGGCTTGCCCGTATCGTCGGCGCGCTGGTTGTCGCCGGATCGGTGGCGCTCTCGCTGACCATTTACGATATATTCGCCAACCTGCAGCTGACGTGGATCGTACCGATGCTCTTCGCCGCTGTGTTCTGGGTGGGGATGTATTGGCGGCGCGCGACGACCGGCGGGGCGTGGATCACGTTCACCTTTTGCCTGCTGTTCTTCTTTGTGCTGCCCATCGCCGTGCCCAAGCTCAGCCCCGGCCTGACCAATAGCCCGGCGTACACGCGTACGAGCCATGTCATCAAGAGCGCCATCACTCGAACTGCTACGCCACTGGACGTCTCGCGCGGCCAAGCGAGTGCCGCCGGTGAGCCGATGACGGAGACCAAGCGGCGCGGCGGCGTGCCCCTCTTTTGGACCGGCAGCGTCAAGCCGGTGGGCGACGAGAAACTCAAAGAGATCGAGCGCCGAAAAGTGCCGGGCGGCGAGGAGGTGTTTTACGAATACGACTGCGAACTTGTGGGCAGTGGTCGGTTGCAACTGGACATGCTTATCATCGACAAGTTCGGCCTCCTCGACCTCGCGTCGATGGACAAGGCGGCCATCAAGACACTCTACCTGTCGTTCGCCACGGTGGTGCCGTTCCTCGTGATGATCCTCGCCAGCCTAGTGACCAAGCCGAACAGTAAAGAGGCACTCGACCGATTGTACGTAAAGATGAAAACGCCGGTCGACCCCGACCCGGCCGGCGACCGGGCGGCAATGGAGAAAAGCTACGCGCAGCCGGACCGGTTCGACGAGCGCAAGCTGTTTCCGGGCAGCTCGCTGGAGTTTCAGCGGCCAACCGCACAGGACTTTTGGGGATTCGCCGTCTGCTTCGCCATTTGTTTCGGCATCATCGGGCTGGCGATTCTGGTTTCCGGCATCGGCACCTGACCGCTTGGCCAAGCGCTTGGCTTGTGGGCTGGATTGTTTATCATGCCGCGCATGCCGTCTGCCTTGACCGGAGAGTTTCCGAGTTACCGCCCGCGCCGATTGCGCGGCTCGGCCGCGTTGCGTCGCATGGTGCGCGAGACGCGTCTGCACACCGACCAACTCGTGCTGCCGTTGTTCGTCCGACCAGGCCGCAAGGTTCGCAACGCCGTGGCGTCGATGCCTGGGGTGTTTCAACTTTCGATCGACGAGGCGGTGCGCGAGGCCGCGGCGGCGCACAAAACCGGTGTGTCGGCGGTGATCCTGTTTGGCATCCCGTCGAAGAAGGACGTGCGCGCCTCGGGTGCCTATGCCAAGAACGGCATCGTGCAAAAGGCGGTGCGGCAGTTGAAGCACGACCTGCCAGAGTTGCTCGTCATGACCGATGTCTGCCTGTGCGAATACATGAGCCACGGCCATTGTGGCGTGGTGAAGAAGCGTGGTAGGCGGGCGATCATCGACAACGACGCGTCGCTCAAGTTGCTGGCCCGGACGGCGTTGAGCCACGCCGAGGCCGGCGCGGATGTCGTCGCGCCAAGCGACATGATGGACGGCCGCGTGGCGGCGATTCGGGTGGCGCTCGATTCGGGCGGCTTCGGCGACACTCCGATCATGTCTTACGCGGCCAAGTTTGCTTCGGCGTTTTACGGGCCGTTTCGCGATGCGGCGGAGTCGGTTCCGCAGTTCGGCGATCGGCGCAGTTACCAAATGGACGCGGCCAACGCGGAGGAGGCGCTGCGCGAAGTGGCGCTCGACATTCGGGAGGGAGCGGACATCGTGATGGTGAAACCGGCCTTGGCCTACCTCGACGTTTTGTACCGCGTGAAGGCGGAGTTCGGCCACCCGACGGCGGCGTACGCGGTGAGCGGCGAGTACTCGATGGTGCAGGCTGCGACCAAGCGCGGCTGGGTGGA
>JABGZB010000138.1 GCA_018674955.1 Verrucomicrobiota bacterium
ATTATACTCTCCTCCAGAGCCAACGATAAACCGGTTTCTGAGATCTGGTGTTGTTTTACCGTCTTTCGTTTGACCATTACAAAGCGCCCAACCATCCGGTTCATCACTTCCGGACCACATAATAATGCCTCCTATTGGTATTGTTCCGTGGCCTACAAAGCTAGAAGCTGTCACTTTCTCTTTCACCTCCAGCTCATTGTTTATGTAGATCTTTTCAGCGTCCGTCTTTAATTCAGCAGCCGTTGAAGTGAATTTTATATTTAAATATTTACTGCCCTGAACGAGAAACTCATCGGCCTGGGCCGTAATCTTGTCACTGCTGCTGCTGATCTTCAAATGGGTGTCCGTGTTGTTACTTGGCCCAAGGATGGTATCCGTATTGTAGCTGCGGATATTCCCATTTACATTAATATCCTTATTAAAATAAAACTGGGGCAATCCAGTGTTGAAGTGGAATAATCCACTGTTTTGTGCACCAATTGTTGTCGTCAGTGAACCGTTATCAATTTGCAACCCAGTACCCCAGCTTGGCAAATCCACAGTCAACTTCCCGACAAGCGATGCCCCCCCTGCCTCGGGCAGTGTCAGCGTTGGGGTGGAACCCGCCCCAAGTTTGAGAGTTGCACCATCCTTGAAGAAGTTGGAGTTGCCACTGCCATCGGTTAAACGCCGGGCCTGCGAAGCAGTGTAGGCGAACGGTGATGAGACCAGTCGAAGTCTCGGCGCAATCTCGGTGGCCACACCGTTAATATCAACTGTGATGCCGATGAACCGGTCGGAAGCATCCGCACCATCGAACGCGGCGGACAGGTCGCCGTGCAGTTCGCTGCCGTATTGAGACCCCTCCCCCAGCAGCACGCTGAAGTAGCCCTTGTCCACCGTCACCGTCTGTTGCTCCGCCCAGATGGCCGTGCCTCCCTGCTTGGCCCTGTAAACGCGGAATATGACGTCATAATTAGCCGGCGCGCTTAAACCCAGCGCAGCCCCGTTGCCATCGACCAGATAGCCCTGGTAGGTCATCCGCTCCGGCGGATTGGCATCCGCTGCAAGTACCACATCCGCCTGGCCAAGCGCAAACGCGCTCAAAGCCAGCAGCCCAATCAGTCTCGTAGTATTTTTCATGGTAATAAAAGTTTCAGTTTTCAGTAAATAATTAAACGCAGAGGGCGCAGAGACGCGGAGGGCCGCAGAGGAGAAAGCACATTGCCTCGCGCATTGTTCCACATCCGATTTGGACATTCCTTGTTCGATATTGGATATTCCATTTTCTGTTCTCAGTTCCCAATCTCTCCTGTCCATCCTGTCCATCCATGTTCATTACTGATTTCTTCAAATCCGTGTCTTACGACTTCCAACTATTCCCCCAGCTTGGCCACCAGTTCCTCCAGCTTGGCCAAGCGCGTCTCGCTTGTTTTGTTGGCGGCCAAGCTCGCCTTGAGCACCACCATCTCGCTCTTGAGTGTCTCCACTTCCTGCTTGAGCGATGCGATCTCGGCGTCGGTTTGCAGCTTCAATTCCTTGATGCCGCCGAGAGCGACCACTCCGAAGGAACTGTAGCCAATGGACTTGACCTTAAAATCATATCGATCGTCGTCCTGCTCGGACACCAGCGACGGGAAAAGTGGCTCCACTTCCTGCGCGATGAAGCCGAATTCCTTGTGTTCCTTTTTCTTTTCGTCGATGAAATCGTAGTTCACCACGTCCAACTGCATGATCCGATCCAGCATATTGTCCTCCTTGACGATGTTTTCCTTCAGCCTGCGATCGGAGTAAAAATCCCAGTTTTGGTCTCCGTCATAGGAGGCGTAGCGGGAGCCGTTGCTATGCCGCAAGCTTAACACCACTGACCCGCCGTTAAGGTACACCGCGTACCTCCCCCCACTGACAGCAGTCTTACTATAATTCGTGACCCACGTGTTATCCACATCATTGTAAATGCCGACATTATCGTTATCCGCAGACATAAACACATACCTGCCATCGATGCTGTATCCTTCCCAGTTGCTCCCGCCGTTCCCTGTTGTTTGCACCGTGCCGAATTGACCAGTGACATTCCGCAACCCTCTGTCCCCATCCACCAGCAGCGATCCGCTCACGGCGATGTTGCCCCCCACATTCAGCGCCTGCACGGGGGTGGGGGCGTTGATTCCGACCTTGTTTCCGTCCAGAATTGTCAGAGGCCGATTACCATTCCAACTCCCCTCGCCGTGCAAAACGTACAACCTGTTTTGGTTGGCGTGAATCCAGTAATCATCCTCGTCAGTGTCTTCGAACTTTATCGTGGGTGCCGTCGCGCTGATGGTCTGTCCGGCCGCCGTGACACCGCCCCCCACACTCAACGGCTTGTTCAGATAGACCGACCCTGCATCGGTGTGCAACTCGACCTTGTTTGAGGTGAACTTGGTTTGCAGATAGTTACTGTCGCCCCGCACCCAAAATTCATCCGCATTGGCATCAATCACATCACTGGCGGATTTCACTCTCAAGTAAGTGTCGGTGTTGTTGTCCGAACCAAGAATAGAGTCCCTTTGAGATGAAAGGATGTCGCCATTCACCACTAATTTCTTGTTGAAATAAAAACCCGGCAATTCGGTGTTGAAGTGGAAAACAGAACTGCTTTCCGCACCAAAAGTGGTACTCACCGCGCCATTGTCAACTTGCAACCCAACTCCCCAATCGGGCATGTCAGCCGTCAGTTTGCCTGTCAGCGTGGCGTTGCCGGCTTCGGTCAGCGTCAGCGTCGGTGTGCTGCCGACGCCGAGTTTGAGCGTGGTGCCGTCCTTGTAAAAGTTTGCATTACCACTGCCGTCGGTAAGCCGACGGGCCTGCGTGGCGGTGTAGGCATACGGCGAGGCTACGAGGCGAAGTCTCGGCGCAATCTCGGTAGCACCGCTGCCTGTCTCCACAGTGATGCCGATGAAACGATCCGAGGCATCCAACCCGTCGAACGCGGCGGAGAGGTTGCCCCCGGGTTCACCGCTGGCCGTTGACGACCCCTCCCCCAGCAGAACGCTGAAGTAGCCCTTGTCCACTGTAATGGTCTGCTGCTCCGCCCAAAGGGCCGTGCCGGCCTGCTTGTCCGCGTAAACGCGGAACACCACATCATAGTTCGTGGGCGCACTATTACCCAGCGGAGCACCGTTGCCATCGACCAGGTAGCCCTGGTAGGTCATTCGCTCCGGCGGGTTGGCATCCGCCGCGCGTCCATCGTCCGGCAGGCCAAGCGCGAATACGCACGCCACCATCATCCCGACCTGTTTCATTATCTGTTTCATTATCTGTTTCATTGTTAAAAAATGTTAAGTCCGTGTCTTGCAACTTGCTCCTTAAGGCTTCCCTCTCAATCTACTGTTTCCTGTACAGGTGCACAGGTGGCGTGGGGTTGATTTCCATCGGCTGGCCAAGCACTTGGCCATCTGATTCCCCGCCGAAAACCAGTATCTGGCTACCAGTCCACTCAGATGACGAGCCACTGCGAGCTCCGGTGCTGCCGCTCAACGAGCGCCATGTGTCTGTGGCCGGGTTGTAGGCGTGTGAGTCGGCCAATGAACCGGAGACACCCTCGCCGCCGATGACGACCAACTCGCTCCCGGTCCAAACGGCAGCGTGATTCTCGCGAGCCGCCGGGGCACCGGTTGTGCTCATGGCGGCCCATGTGCCACCTTGGCCAACGGCCGGGTCGTAGATGCCTCCGTCGTTTAAATAAGTTCCCCCTTGAATCCCGCCCCAGACGATGAGTTTGCTGCCGGTCCAAGCGGCGGCGTGGCCGCTGCGGGCGCTCGGCGCGCCGGTGGTGGTGATGGCAGACCAAGCGGAGGGAACGCCACTCGTCAAGGCCAGGCTTGCGCCATCGCCCAGCGCGCCGGTGGCACCTTGGCCACCCCATACGAGGACAGTGTCGCCAGCCACCACGGAGGCGGCATCGTACCGTGCAGCCGGGCCACCACTCGGGTCAACCGGCGCCCAAGCATCCGTCCCGGGATCGTACACTGCACCGTCATTCAGGATGCCGGTGTTGTTTCGCCCTCCCCAAACGAGCATGCGCGAGCCGGTCCAGACCGCCGCATTGTTGTAACGTTCACTGGGGGCACCAGTACTGTTCAGAGGCAGCCAGGATTGGATGGAAGCCTGATAGCGGCCTCCACCCCCAAGAGGGCCACTGCTCCCGTAGCCGCCCCAGACGATCAGCTCGGTGCCGCTCCAGACGGTCGAATGATCAGAGCGCGCGTCGGGTGCATCAAGCGGAGTGATGGAAGCCCATGTGTCGGTGGCAGGATCGTAGATCGCGCCGGTACTTAGATAGGTGCCGGAACCAAGGGCTCCACCCCAAATCGACATCGTGCTGCCGGTCCACGCAGAACCGTGGCCAACCCGCCCGGAAAGAATCTCGGTGCCGGGAGAAGCGCTCCAGGAATCAGCAGCAATCGAGAGGAACTTGACGTAGCCATCGCCGGCCAGGCCACTGTCCGAAGAACTGGCAGAAGTAACGACCGAACCCGCCGCCGTACTGCCTCCACCACTTCCGCCACTTCCTATGTTTGCGGTGTTGCTGCTTATGTTAGACGTATTCGCAGTCTCTGCTGTTTGAGCACGTGTCGATTCCGTACTAATGGCGGTTGCGTTGGTTCCTACCGAAGCCGTGTTGGCATTGATGGCACTTGTATTTGCCATTTCCGCTGCACGAGCGGTTGTCACCTCAGCAGTGATGGCGGTTGCGTTAACTCCCTCTGCTGCTTGAGCACGTGTCGATTCGTCGCTGATGGCAGTTGCGTTGGTTCCTATCGAAGCGGTGTTAGCTGCCTCCGCTGCTCGAGCGGTTGCTGCTTCCGCGCTGATGGCGGTTGCATTGGTCGTTTCAGCTGCTTGAGCACGGCTCGATTCGTCACTGATGGCGACTGCGTTAACTGCCTCCGCTGCTTGTGCACGGGCTGTTTCCGTGCTGATGGCGGTTGCGTTGGTTCCTATGGAAGCGGCGTTGACTGCAATCGCATCCATCTGTGCAATTGTGATCCCGGTCTTGGCCGTGTTGAGCGCTATCGCAGTCTCGAGTGTGGTTATTTTAGCCTGTAATGCGTCCAACTTGTCTTTCAAGGCGGTCGCAAGATGAGCCTCGGTCACGAGACCGTCTGGTAGTGAGGTCACCGTCTCCGCCTCCTTGGCTTTAAGCGCAAAAGCCACCGAGGTGATCCGGTGATCCTCCGTACCAAGCCGCTCAAATCCGTTGGGGGTGCCGTCGCTGAACCAGATGCGCAGGAAAATCGGGTCGTTGGCGAACACTGACGCCTGGAGCGGATTCATGTTGGTCAGGTTGCTATCGCCCAGGTGCAGTGAATAGTTGCCGTTGGCGACCGTGATCGCTACGGCATCAGTCGGCTGCGCCCCGGCCGAACTCGACCCGTCGTTGCTCCAGTAGCTTTGCGTTCCATCGGCATTCACAAGGGCAAACTTGAACTGTCCGGTACCGTTGAACACCGCATTGTCCACAGTCACACGTCCCTGAAAGTTTAACAGCAGGGGCACGGCCTGAACCGGCGACGACGACAAGAGACCAAGCACCAATGCTGCGCCTAGAAACAATACCCGGGTATTTGATAATGGTATTTTCATTCTGTTAATTGAATTGGAGAGATTTCCCTGGCAAGCGGGCATCGCAGAAATGCCTTTCGTCAACTGATTTAAAGATCGTTTTCATCACTTTGAATTAACGGTTAAAGAATGCAGCCCACATCAAAACACACAGCGCGTTATGACATAGACACCGCCAAACAATTACCTGCTTGTCCATTCGGAAAAGCGGAATCTGTTTGCCTGCTATTCACACCAACAAAGCAACGTCAATTCCAACTAGATAAACCCAGAGGTTTGAAGAAAAATTTTCATCACATTTCGCATATTTAGGCAATACTTAACTACTGCGGCAATTAACTTTATGCGGCTGTGGTCATTGGGGTGTGGGAACATCAGTTTAACTATCAGGCCAACTGTGATTGATCCTCCCTTTGGCAGGCTCTACACTCCCCACGGATGGTTCCCAGAGAAAAAACCCCGGCTACCCCAAATAAAAGCACCGATAATAAGGCTTTTTCAGGTCGCGGACAGAAGGTTAAATTGTTGGGTTTCGCCGTTGTCATCATCCTTGTAGCGGCGGTGGTTTTGGCTGTTTTCAAAGGCGAAGGACCGTCTACCCCGGAAAACACAGTCGGCACGAAGAAAAAAACACCCGTACCGGTGAATAAAACGGCGCACTGGCAGCCTGAGGAACAGTCAAAAGCCTTTGCCCAGTACGCAGGCTCCAAGAGCTGCCGTGAGTGTCACCAGGCATCCTACGACCTCTGGTTGGGGTCGGACCACCAGTTGGCCGAGCGACTCCCCGATCCGAAGATGGATCAGGAGGCATTCGACCCACCACGAGAATTCAAGCATCCGTCACTGACCTCCGACATCACTTCTAAGGAGGATCGATTTCTTATCGCCACCTTGGGGTTGTCCGGGAAGAAGGAGACGTTTGAGGTCGAGCGAGTCATTGGCGAGACGCCGATCCGGCAATATCTGGTCAAGCTCCCCCGGGGGCGTTTGCAAGCGGTGGATCTCTCGCATGACCCACACAACAACGAGTGGTTCAACGTGTTTGGAGATGAGGATCGTCAAGCCGGTGAGTGGGGGCACTGGACTGGGCGCGGCATGAACTGGAACACGCAGTGCGCCTCATGCCACAACACGCGTCTGCGAAAGAATTACGACGAGGCGACCGATTCCTATGACACAGCGATGGCCGAGATGAGCGTAAGCTGCGAAGCCTGTCACGGACCGATGAAGGCGCATGTTGACTGGAGGAAGGAGTTCGCCGGAACTTCCGAGAAAGATCCGACCTTGCGGAAGTTCGACAACACACAATGGCTCGCGGCCTGCGGTAAATGCCATTCGCGCCGCACGGAGTTAACAGGGGACTTCAAGCCCGGTGACCGGTATCTCGACCACTTCTCACATGTCATCCCCGACGAGTCTGGCATCTATTATGCGGACGGCCAGGTTAGGGAGGAAAACTACGTCCTCACCTCTTTTCTCAGCAGCAAAATGCACCACGCCGGCGTGCGCTGCATGGACTGCCACGAGCCGCATTCCGCCAAGATACTGCAACCTGGAAATGCGCTCTGCATGCGCTGCCACACAGGCACCTATCCCAACAGCCCAAAAATTGATCCACCCACCCATACGCATCACAAACTGAACGGTGAGGGTGGACAGTGCGTGAACTGTCACATGCCGCAGACCACCTACATGCAGCGCGACCCACGGCGCGACCACGGGTTCACCATTCCCGATCCACTGCTCACAAAGGAACACGGCATCCCCAACGCCTGCAACCGTTGCCACACGGATAAGGACACCGACTGGGCCATTGCCGCCGTCGATAAGTGGTACGGCCCACGCATGGATCGGCCGACGCGAAAACGCGCGCAGTGGATCGCCAAGGCAAGGGTGGGCGCGCCGGGGTCACAGGAAAACCTGCTGCAATTGCTGAGGGAGGAAAAGACGCCGTTCTGGAAAGCTGTCGCCACTGAGTTACTCTATCCATGGACGAATGATCCCGAGGTCACCAACCAACTCCTTGGCAACCTCAGCCACACCAACGCATTGCTTCGCGGTACGACGGCACGTGCGCTGGACCCGATCGCACGTCGTGGCGATACGAGGATCGACGCCGCTCTTGGGAAACTGCTGGATGATCCCGTTCGCAAAGTGCGTGTGGACGCGGCGTGGACGTTACGGGATCGAGTCTCCCCCCAATCGAAAGCTGGAGAAGATTTGCTACGTGCACTGACCTACAACGTCGACATGCCCACAGGCGCGCTACAAAAAGGCGTGTATCATCTCGACCGAAAAGAGCCCGAAAAGGCGGAACACTATTTCCGCTTGGCAATCAAGCTGGACAACTACTCGGCGCCGCTTCGGCACGAGTTTGCCATCGCACTGAGCATGATGGGCCGTCCCAATGAAGCGATCGACGCCTTGAATGAAGCCATAAGACTTGATCCCAACGAAGCCGAATACCACTACAAGCTGGCGCTTGCCTGGAACGAAACCGGGCAGACGGATAAAACCGCACCCTCGCTGGTCAAAGCGGTGCAATTGAATCCACGCCATTCGCGAGCGTGGTACAACCTTGGCCTCGCCCGCAACCAGGCGGGCCAGCCCGAAGCGGCAATCGCCGCGCTGTTGAAAGCGGAAAGCGTGGAACAAAACGATCCCAGCATCCCTTATGCCCGTGCGACAATTCTTGCGAATTTGCGCCGGATCCCGGAGGCGATTGAGGCAGCGCAACGCGCATTGCAAATTCAGCCAGGCTACGGCGCCGCCCTCCAGTTTTTGCAACAATTCGGGCTGTAAAATTGCGAAGAGTTGCTTGGCTCACTGCTTCAGGAAGGCGATGAGGTTGGCCAGTTCCTGTCGGGTCATCGTTTTCTCCAACTCGTTCGGCATGAGCGACAACGGGCTGGCCCGGACGGCTTTCACTTCGGAGCGGGCGAGCGTCTTGGTGAAGCCAAGCGGCAGCTTGAGCGTGAGTTGGGCCGGCGTGTCGGCGGTCAGCAAACCGGCAAAGATCTGCCCGTCTTTCGTGTCCACCTCGTACATTGTGTTTCCGCCGACCACTTCGTGGTTTGGCACGATGATGTGCAGCAGCAGCGTCTCCGCCGGTTGGTTGCGCAAGCCGGTGAGGTCCGGCCCGACCGCATAGCCCTCGCTGCCGTGCGTGTGGCAAAGAGCGCAGGCACGGGTGAAAATTTTCGCGCCACCGGCGGTATCGGTTTTCAGTTTCAAAACCGGCTTGAGCAACTCGTAGGCTTTCATCCGGTCGCCATTAGGCAGCTTGGCGAACAGTTTTTTCGCTCTCGCGCCGACGGGCTTGCTCCGTTCTAACGTTTGGCGGCGCGCCGGTGAAAGTGCGTGTATCGGCACGACGCCTGACTCGAGCGCAGCCATGAGCGCCGGATGATACGTGGAACGGCCCAATAGCACACCCGTAACCGCCTCTCGCAACCCCGGCGCGTAACCGCCCCAACGCCGCTTGGCCAACAGCGCCTTGGCCACCCTGGCGTCATCGAATTGCCCTAGCGCTTTTGCCGCAGCCAGTCTCACCGACCCCAGCTCAGTCGCCGTCAACAGCGCGAGCAGCGTCTCCCCTTCCGCAGCAAAACTCGAGTGCCCAAGCAGCGCGATACTGCCCAAGCGCCCCGCTCCCTCGCCGCTCTTGGCCAACGTCCGAGCCGACGCGAAAATCGTCTCGACGTTTTCGCGCGCGTTGGTGTTTCCGTCTGTGAGTTCAGCAAGGCTAGAACTTGCACCGTCGATGATGCCGCCGAGCAGCGCCGTCCGCTCGTGTCCGCTCCAGTCGGAGCCAACGGCCATGTGCCGGGCGATCACGCCGCCGGTCTCTTTCGACGGTCGCGTTATCGCGATCACCTGGCCAAGCGCAACCAGCGCCGGAGCGAGGCTCGGCCGCTTGGCCAAGCGACCGGCGGACAATTCGTCGAGTAACTCAACGGACAAATTGCCCATCGAACTGAGCACGGCGGCACGCGTCCATTTGTCGTCGGTACCGGCCGAAAGCACCTTCGCCAATAGCTTGGTTTTTTGTGCGTCACGCACTTGGCCAAGCTGCAGCGCGGCCTGAAAACGGAGGCGTGCGTCGTCAGAATTGGCAAGCTGCTCGAGCTTGGCCAAGGGCTGCGCTAGGCCAAGTTTACCCTGGCTGAGTTGAAGTGTCTTGAGCGCGGCAATCTTGGACTCGGCGGTCGGTTTTCCGGCGACAGTGCCCGGCTGAAGGACGCGCCAAATGCGGCCCTTGTCCGTCCCGGCGAGAAACGGAAGTTTCCCCCGAATCGGCTTGGGCAGATAGCGGGGGTGGTCAATGTATTGGCGAACCATATCACAAATATACAGCGCGCCGTCCGGACCGACGGTGGCGTGAACGGGACGAAACCATTGATCCGCCGACGCAAGAAAATCCCTGCCAGGCGTGGGATGCTCTGCGAGAAACGTCGCCCCGCTTGGCCTGAGGCGTTGGCGCTGTACGAGGTTTTGCGCCGGCTCGCAAATGAACGCGCTCTCGCCGCGAATGCAGATTCCGCTGGCGCTCGTGTAAGTGCCCGTGTGTTGCTGGTTGATGAGGCTCGGAATGTACGTGGCCGCCGTGGTGTCGGGGCTGATCGGATAAACTTTCGCTGCGACCGGCACGACGTTCTCGACTGTCTCGGTAAACGCAAAATGCAGGTTGCGTTTCAGGATGCCCGGCGACAAAACGACGTGCATCAGCGGGTTGCGATTGCTCGAAACGAAGCGGTGGCCAAGCGCATCGAAACATTGGCCAAATTGCCCAACACCGGCGAGAGGCTCGTACACGAATGTCTCCGGGTGAAACCGCCCGTCCTGCCGCTTAGCCGTCACGGCGGGGCGATTGGGGTGCAGTGGGCTGGTGACCTTCGCGTCGGTGAGGCCGCTCGTGATGTACACCCAACCGTCCGGCCCCAACGTCGGGCTGGCGACGCGGAGTTGCTCGCTGCTGCTCTTCGTGCCGAAACCGGTCAGGACGATTTGCCTCACGTCGGCCCGGCCATCGCCGGTGGTGTCCTTGAGAAACCAGATGTCCGGAGCGCAGGTCAGGAACGCGCCGCGGTCCCACGGCAGGATGCCGTTGGGAAACGTGAACCCGTCGGCGAAGGTTGTACGTTTTTCAAACCGCCCGTCGCCGTCAGCATCCTCGAGCAGCACCACCGTACCCAGCGTGAGTGGGCTCTCGCCAAGTTGCGGATAGCTGCGCCCCTCGACCACAAGCATCCGCCCTGCGTCGTCAAAGCACAGCGCCACGGGATCGCGCACCAGCGGCTCGGCGGCTGCAATCTCCACGCGCACGCCCGGCTCGACTTGAAACGCTGCAAGAGCCTCCGGCGGCGAAAGAGGCCCGGGCGCGGCGAGAAGTGTGCCGGGGAGAACGGCGGCGAGTATGGCAAATCGTATCATGAAGCAACTTGGCTTGGCGAAGTCTAGCGGCGCACACCGCGTATTCAACTCCCGCACTTGACCAAGCGCTTGGTCAATTTTTACTTTTGGCTTCCAACCCGGAGCCTCAACGTCCATTAAATGGAAATCTTTTTTCTGAAAGATGAAGGCACTCGTAAAAAAACAATCTGGAGAGGGACTTTGGATTGAGGACGTGCCGCAGCCCGGGTTGGCGGCCAATGATGTCCTCATCAAGGTCAACCGCGCCGGTATCTGCGGCACCGATCTGCATATTTACAAATGGAACGACTGGGCCAGTAAAACCGTGCCGGTGCCGCTCGTGGTAGGGCATGAGTTCGTCGGCGAAATCGTTGAGGTCGGCGGAGACGTCCGTGACTTCCGAGTCGGCGAACTGGTGAGCGGCGAGGGGCACGTGGTTTGCGGGCATTGCCGCAACTGCATGGCCGGCCGGAGGCACCTGTGCAACGACACCGCCGGCATCGGCGTCACGCGGCCCGGCGCATTCGCCGAGTACATTGCCCTGCCGCAAACCAACGTGTGGGTGCACAAGCCGGGCATCGATCTCGACGTCGCCTCCATCTTCGATCCGTTCGGCAACGCCACACACTCCACGCTGAGTTTTCCTGTACTGGGCGAGGACGTGCTCGTCACCGGCGCGGGGCCAATCGGCATCATCTCCGCCGCAATCGCCCGGTACGCCGGTGCGCGGCACGTGGTGATCACCGACGTGAACGACTACCGGCTCGACTTGGCCAAGCGCGTGGGCGTCACGCGCGCGGTGAATGTCGCCAACGAATCGCTCGCCGACGTGCAGAAGGAACTCGGCATGGACGAAGGTTTCGACGTGGGCCTCGAGATGAGTGGCAACCCGGATGCGTTCAACGACATGCTCGCCTACATGTGCCACGGCGGCAAGATCGCCATGCTCGGCATCCCCGAGAAGGAGATGGCCATCGACTGGAACACGGTCGTTTTCAACATGCTCACCATCAAGGGCATCTACGGCCGCGAAATGTACGAGACATGGTACAAGATGACCGTGATGCTCGAGGGCGGCCTCGACATAGCACCGGTGATCACACACCGGTTTATGTTCGCCGATTTCCAGCAAGGATTCGAAACCGCCCTCAGCGGCGAAAGTGGCAAGGTGATTTTAGAATGGTAGAATGTACGGCAACCTAAAAACCCAACTGCAAACCGAACTGGACGAAATCCGCGCGGCGGGCCTTTACAAGGGCGAGCGTGTCATCGACACGCCGCAGGGCGCGCGCGTGGGCGTGGGGCGCGAGGCGCCGGTGCTGAACATGTGCGCCAACAATTACCTTGGCCTCGCGAGCCATCCCGACGTCATCGCCGCCGCACGCGATGCGTTGGACGAATGGGGCTACGGCCTCGCGAGCGTGCGCTTCATTTGCGGCACGCAAAAGATCCACAAACAACTCGAGGAAAAACTCAGCGACTTTCTTGGCACGGAGGACACGATTCTTTACACGTCCTGCTTCGACGCCAACGGCGGGTTGTTCGAGACGCTGCTCGGCCCCGACGACGCCGTCATCTCCGACGAACTCAACCACGCCTCCATAATCGACGGCGTGCGCCTCTGCAAGGCCAAGCGCTTCCGCTACAAAAACAACGACATGGCCGACCTCGCCGCTCAACTCCAAGCGGCTAACGGTTCGCGCCGTATTCTCATCGTCACCGACGGCGTGTTTTCGATGGACGGTTACCTCGCAAACCTCCCCGCCATCTGCGACCTCGCCGACGAGCACAGCGCGCTGGTGATGGTCGACGACTCTCACGCAGTCGGCTTCATGGGCGCGCGCGGCCGCGGCACGCACGAGCATCACAACGTGATGGGCCGCATCGACATCATCACCGGCACACTCGGCAAAGCCCTCGGCGGCGCCAGCGGCGGCTACACCAGCGGCCGCGCGGAAATCGTCGAAACCCTCCGCCAACGCTCGCGCCCCTATCTCTTTTCCAACACCGTCGCCCCCAGCATTGTCGCTGCTTCGATAAAAGCCATCGATTTACTGAACTCCTCCACCGAACTCCGCGACCGACTCGAGACCAACACAAAGTTTTTCCGTGACCAAATGGCCGACACCGGCTTTCACATTCTCGAAGGCACGCACCCCATCACGCCCATCATGCTCGGCGATGCCGCCCTCGCCAGCCGTTTCGCCGATGTGATGCTCAAGAAAGGCGTTTACGTCATCGGTTTCTCCTTCCCCGTCGTGTCCAAGGGCAAGGCGCGCATTCGCACGCAAATTTCTGCGACACACACAGAGGAAGATCTCAAGTTTGCCATCGTCAAGTTCGCCGAGGCAAAAACCGATATGGGGATCTGAACAAAGTTGCTTCGTTCGGAGATGCTCCGTACGCTTGGCTGGTCGCAACAAATGTCGTCATGCAACGAATCACCCGGGATCAAGCTCGTAAGTTCGCCTTTGATTGGCGGGATGAACCACTCCTCCGCGTTCAACCGGGCGAATCGTTCGAGATCGAAACATGGGATGCCGGTTCTGGGTTTTTCAAAACACCGAGCGACAAGGCCATCCCGACCAACCGGCCCGGCTTCGACAGTCATCCACCCCTGGCCAACCCGATCGGCGGACCGGTTTACATCGACGGCGCTGAGCGCGGTGATGTGTTGCTGATCGACATCGAGGATATTGAGGTGAGTGATTACTCATGGGTGGCCATTGGCCCCAAGCGCGGTCCACTCGGTGAATCCACCCGCTGGCCCGAGCTTTCCAGCCAATATACAACCAAGATATTTAAACATAGCCCGGGGCCAAGCGGTACAATGCGGGATGGCACGATGCAGTTTAACGACGAGATCGCCTGGCCAATCACACCGTTCATTGGAACGATCGGCGTCGCCCCGGAACGCGAAGTGACCACCAGTATTGACGGCCAAGGCCCATGGGGAGGCAATCTCGACATCCGCGACGTGACCGTTGGCAATCGAATCCACCTCCCGGTCTTTCACGAGGGAGCCCTGTTTTATCTCGGCGACGTGCACGCCAGCCAGGGTGACACTGAGTACACCGGCACAGCGGCAGAGACCTGCGCCACCGTCCGTGTGCGATTCGAGTTGGTGAAAGAAAAACGCCTTCCGTTCATGCGCATCGAAAAACCGGACAGCATCATTTCAGTGCATGCCGCACGACCACTCGAGTTGGCAGTGGACACAGCAACCCAACATCTCATAGCCTGGATGACCGACGAGTACGGCATGTCAGCAACCGACGCCTACTGCCTCGTCAGCACCTGCCCGGATTTCCGGATCAACATTTATCAGATGGTCAACATGGGCAGCCTGAGTTTCGTCGCCGGCGCCGAGATGACGAAAAATATTCTCGAAAAAACCTGACCGGCACGCTGCCTTGCCGACAGATGAGCAGGCTGGTCAATTTTTATTCGTTATGAACTTCACGAGCGTGATGGTTTCGCGCTCAGTGAGGGTGTTGAGAAACCCAACTCAAAAAGCGTTCCGACGCTGCAGCGGATCCCAGTTCTCGATGTGTTCCGCAGTGTTGTCACGCCTGGGGTTGATCGTGCGGTCCGGGTCGTCATACGACTGCACATGACCATCCACAAACACCACCGGCGCGGAGTTGCTGTGCCGCAAGCTTGCCACACCCTCGTTGGCGCGGTTGATAAACGGCCACCACATCGTGAGAGACCAGTGACCACCTGTTTTTTGCTCTGAGTCGGCGAGGTTGATGCACTCGACAGGACTTCGCACCGAACCCAGCTTCACCTCGTACCCGCTTGGGAGATTGCCACTCTTCTCACCCTGGCGTCCCGGCATCTGCCCGAGAAAGTAGGAGTTCTGCCCGTAGCCGATGCTGTGCGCGTCGAACCGCCACTTGTCATGCTGTTTGGATGCATTTTGGAACTTGTCGTGCCGCAGATCGGGGCAGCGGTACGCCTGATCCGATGGTGCGTAGCCGTAGATAAGGGTGAACCAGGTCTCCTCCCGCGAGAACGACATGCCCTTGTTCAGTTCAACCAAGCGCTGGAACCCCTTGCTCGGCGTCCGGTTTAGTGCCCGACGGTGGTACGGGAATATATCGTCGTTGTCGTCCATGTACATCATGTTTGCCAAGCCAAGTTGGCGCAGTTGGTTACCACACTTTGCGCGAACAGCAATGGTCTTACTCTTGGCCAAAGCAGGTAGAAGCATTCCGGCCAAAATCGCGATAATGGCGATTACCACCAGCAACTCGATCAAGGTAAATGCTGACAACGAAATATTAGTGTTTCGCTTATTCATTTTATCGTTAATTCTTTAACCTAACTTACTCTGATTCTGTAAGTTAATGTGTTTTCACAAAGATCAGATACAGCAGGAAAACTAACTGTTTTTTGATAAGAAACAACAACAAAACAGATAGGCTATAATCATCTTGTCAAAACAATTTTAGAGCGGTTTAACGAAATCGTAAAGAAGGTAAAATCGCACTGACTAATGTACCTCGGCCGATAGACCAAGCGCTTCCTCCAACAACTGCCAGCAGACGAGTTGCATGCGGGGGAAGTGGAACGGCCCTTTCCACAGATTGCCCTTGAGCGGGACGGAAACGGTCCCGTCCCGGTGCAAATACCCAAACCACTCGCCGTGCTCCGGGTCGGCAAATTGGGCGTAAGCCCAATCGTGAACCTGCTGATGCCATTTGGCATACTTTTCATCTCCTGTAAGCAACCAGGCAAGCAGCGTGGCGATGATTGCCTCGTTGTGTGGCCACCAGAATTTCATGTCATGCCAATACTCCTGCACTGGCTTGCCATGTACGTCGCGAAAATAAAACAATCCACCGTACTCGTTGTCCCATCCCCTCGCCCACATCCAGTCGAGAATCTGGCAACCCATCCGGATAAGATCCGGTTCGTTGCCACGCAGTTTGGCCTCCCAAAGGATGAACCAGGCGCACTCGATCGCATGGCCGGGGTTGAGCATTCGGCCGTCGAAGTGATCGATCATTGAACCGTTCGGCGCGACGGTTTCCATCACGCACTCGATCTCCGGCTTCATGAAGTCCCGGCGGATCTCCTCAATCGCCGCATCGACGTCGACCGTGAACGACTCGTCGCCCAAATTCCGGCGCAACTCCTGCGCGGTGACCATTTGAATCATCGGCGCGCCGATGGCCTTGGCCGGGCGCGTGTCGGTGAACTTCGACTCGGTCAGCGACGGTTCAGTGAAGTGACGCTTGGCCAAGTGAAACAGAACGCGAGCCTTCTCCGCTTGGCCAAGCTCACCGGTCGCCTTGGCCATGGCCGCAAACGCAATCGCAGCAAACGTCTCGGTAAAAACATAGCGCCGTTTGCGAATCGGCGCACCCTCGCGTGTGACGTGAAACCACATCCGCCCGTCGGTGTCGAAGCCACAACTCGAAATAAAATCGAGCCCGCGACCGGCCCAAGCGAGCCACTCTCTCCTTGGCTCGACCGTGTTGTAAATCGTGGCCAGCAACCAGGTCGCACGGCACTGCTGCCACATGCCCTTGTCGGTGTCCAGCAGGGAGCCGTCGCGGTCGCGGGCCAGCAGAAAGCCGCCATGCTCGTCGTCCACGCAACGCGGCCACCAAAACGGCAGCGTGTCATCCAGCAGGCCGTCCCGATAGACGGCGAGCAATTCGCGTTGGCGTGATTCCTTCATCTCAGGAGTTCGCCCAGTCGAAGAAACCGATCTTCTCCAAATCCTGTTTCAAGTTACCGATCGATTCCCGCGCCAGGGTGCATAACGGCGGGCGCGCCGGGCCGCAGTCCACACCGACCATCGCCATCACCGACTTGGCCGCCGGCGTGTAGTTGTGCTTTGCGATGGTGCGAATCATTTCTGCGGATCTACCCTGCTCACGCTGGGCAGCCTCAGTGTTGCCCTCGTCGAACGATGAGATAATCCTTCGATAGAGCGGCGCAGAAAAATTATATGAACTGCCGACTGCACCCCTGCAGCCGATCTGCAGTCCTTCGAGCAGTTCTTCGTCGCACCCAAAGAGCATGTCTGGCGCATAACCGTTCATTGCGAATATCGCCCGCAACTGGTCGCGGTCGGGGTTGGTGTATTTCACGCCGGCCATGCCGGGAATGTTTTTTCTGGCTCGCACCACGAATTCCGCCGTATCAACCGTCACTCCGGTCATTGCCGGAATATCATAAAAATAAAAGGGCAGTTCAGGTGCGGGCTTGGCCACTTCCGCAAACCAGTCGAGCAGAGCCTCCGCGTCGGCTGGCTTGAAAAAGTTCGGGGCCATCGCCGAGATGGCATCGGCGCCGGCATCTCTCGCCGAGCGCACCAGTGCCTGGGCATCGGGTAGATTGTTGTGACCGACATGCGCGATGAATTTCAGCCCGTTGCGATGGGCCACCCGGCCCCAGACGTCGAAGAGTTTCAGCCGCTCACCGGTCGTCAGCGAATGGCACTCACCGGTTGTGCCCGTGACAAAAACCCCGCTAGTTCCGTTCTTGGCCAAGTGCTCAGCCTGGGCAGGAACCCGATCGTAATTCACGGTAAAATCAGCGTGCATCGGTGTGTGCACTGCCGCAATCAATCCTTTCAATTTTATACTCATTTAAATGATAGTTCAGTTTCAAACGGGGCAACCGGAAGACCGGTTTCGTCCATCAAATTTAATGTTGGCTCGGGATACGGCACCCACGCATAACGCAACGCCGTCACCGCCTTGCCAAGCGGTGATGCCACTTCAAGAGTGTCACCCACCACGATACGGGCCTCTGCCCTGCTCCACCGGCCCCGGCCATCTCTCACTTCAAAGCCGGTTGGGGGCAATTCGTCGAGTGTGCGAAGTCTACGATGACCATTGGCCAAGCGAACAACGAGCAAATCCCCACGTTGCTTGGCACTCTCAAATCGCGGTCCTCTCCCACGATTAGGTTTCCCATAAACATGAGCCATGGCCAAGCTTTCGAGCCGTTCCCCGACCGGCTGCTTTTCGCGCGGATGGACATTCGTGGGATGACCGAGGTCGATCGTGACGACCATGCCGGTGTGCGGCAGAGAGTCGTGCACGCGCTGTTGGCTGGCGCGAAAGGCGGGCCAGTGCGGGCGCTTCATCGCGGGCAGTTGCACGAAAAAAAACGGCAGCTTTGGGCGCTTCCATTGCGCGCGCCAATCGGTCACCAATGTTTTCAAAACGGCGTCGTGTTGTTTCACTCGCCATTCGCTTTCAGCGTTGGATTCGCCTTGATACCACAGCACGCCCGCGATGGGCAGCAGTTGAAATGGGGCCACGGCGGCATCCCACATGAAGGCGGGCTTGAAGGAATGGTTTGGGCCGAGATCGTCGCCGGGGATAAAATCGCCCGCGGCCAATGCGCGTTTCAAATTAGACGAGCCCCGCTCGCGGCACCATGGCTCGAGGCTTTTGTTAGTGAGCCAATTGCCGCGCACCATTGCCGCCAATTGCGGATGCGCGGCCAAGGCTTCGCGACGCACCCACGCTTCCGCCGGTGTGCCGCCTATGGATACGTTGATGAGGCCAACGGGCATATCGATTTCAGCGAGCAGTTTTTGGCCAAAGAAAAATGCCACAGCAGAAAATGAAGCAGCGTTTTCCGGCAAGCACACGCGCCATTGGCCTTCGCAAAATCGCTCCGGCGACAAGCGCGCGATGAGTTCCGGCGCGTAATCGCCACTGCCACCGCGCGCGGCGCCCACAAAATTGAATAACCGTAAACGTGAAAGTTTCGCGGCGGGAACGGCGGTCTTCGCCGTGGCAGCTTGGGAGAGTTTCCATTCCATGTTCGACTGCCCCGCGCACAACCACACTTCGCCGACGAGAATATCGGTGAGCATGGTTTTGTGCCGGGCGGTTTGGGCTGTGAGCGTAAGCGTTTGGCCGGCAGTTTTCAGCGCGGGGAAATTGACTTTCCAATTTCCACCAGCATCGGTGGTGGCGGTTTGTTTTTGGTTTCCCAAAGTGACGGTCACTTTCGTCGCGGGCTTCGCCGTACCCCAAACGGGGAGCGGTTGGCGCTGTTGCAAAACCATATGACTGCCAAAGGCGCGCGCGAAACGCGGCGGCAAGTTCAACTCTTTGCGAAGTTGGCGCGATAGGCGCTGGACGAATTCCGCGTGCTTTGGCTGCGCGGCGAGGTTGGTGGTTTCGCCGGGATCGATGGCGTAGTCGTAAAGTTCGCGCGCGATGACTCGGCCGTTTTCAATCCACTCGGTGTAGCGGCGGCGCTCGGTGCGAATGGAATAGCCGGTGGCTTTGCCGCGATATTGCTGCGTGAAAGCGGCGGGGTTGTGGCCGCGAGCGGGATCGAGCAACACGGGCACGAGACTGCGGCCCTCGAGTTTTTTGGCCACGGGCAAACCGGCCAACTCGGCGAGGGTTGGATAAATATCGAGAAATTCCGTGATCGCCATGGTCTTGCGGTTGGCCGTCATTCCAGGCGCGGAGATGATGAGGGGCGCGCGCGCGGCGATTTCAAAGTTGGTGATTTTGCCCCACAACCCGTGGTCGCCCAAGTGCCAACCGTGGTCGCCGTAAAGCAACACGATGGTGTTCTCGCGCAAACCAAGCCGATCAAGTTCGGCAAGCACGCGGCCGACTTGGGCATCGATGTAACTGATGCACGCGAAATAACCATGGCGCAGATTGCGGGCATTGGCCTCGGTGAAAGGCTCGCGCTTGGGCTGGTCGGTGTAGCGGCGCACTTCGCCCGAATTGTGACCCGCCATCGCGGGCGCACCCTTGGGCAACTCGCTGCGCGCGGCGAGTTGGATTTTTTTCGGGTCATACAAATCCCAATATTTTTTCGGCGCGACAAAGGGCGTGTGCGGCTTGATGAAACCGACACCGAGAAAGAACGGTTTGCCCTTCAGTTCCCGCAACGCGGCGATAGCGGCATCGGCGGCCTGGCCGTCTTGCAATGTGTTATCCGGCACTACGGGTGCCTCGGTCATTGGGCCAAACACGAGCTTCCGCGTCCAGTCATTGGGCGCGGGATTTTTTGGGCGATACATCCCGCGATAAGCAGCCTTGGCCTGCGCGATGCCAGCCTCGGTAAAATAATAGCGCGGACCAAACCGAATGGCCGGCGCGGACCACGACGACGCATCGCCCATCGTGTCCCAACTTGTTTTGCTCGAACCTTCGGGCAGAAAGCCGTGATACATTTTCCCAATCGCGCGCGACTCGTAGCCGTGATTTTTGAAATACTGCGGCAACGTGACCACGTCTGGATTGCGTGTGCGAAAGTGAACGTGATTGTGCGTCACGCCAGTGGTCTCCGGCCGCAGTCCCGTCATCAGACTCGTGCGCGAAGGATTGCACAGCGGTTGCTGGCAATAGGCCCGCTCAAATAAAATGCCGCGCTTGGCCAAGCGATCGATGTTCGGGCTCACTATGTGTTGCGCGCCATAACAACCCAACTCCGGCCGCAAATCATCGATGGCAATGAACAGCACATTCGGGCGTTCCGCCCCCCAACCATCAACCAACATCGCGAACAGCGACAGCAACCAAGCGGCAAAGCTGGTTCGAACCAAGCCCACTACTTCAACAACTCCCCCTTCTTCGCCATCGCGTCCAGTTCACTGAGCTTGAGGCGGACGCTAACGATGTACGGCGACTCGCCCTTGGTCCAGTGACCGTACGTGGTGGTCACGATGGTGTCGTCGGGCAGCACTTCCACCGGTGGATAGGCGCAGTCTGCACCCTTTGTGTTATCCATCAATCGCACGCGGTATTGGCCTTCGCGGCCTTTGACGATGTCGTCATACGTGCCGACCCACGCGACCCAATCGCCGGGCGTGGGGCTTTTGTGAGTGCGGTCCCGAAAGGAAACAAACAGCCGGCCATCGGCGGTGTATCTGCCGGTGTGACGATCGCCCGTGAGCGCGGCCGGGAGTTCGCGCGGCTTCGTCCACGTCTTGCCTTCGTCATTGGAGAAAATTACATACGAATTTTTCTGCCGACTGTTTTCGCGCAACAACACGCAAAGTTGTTTGCCATCGGGCGACCGAATAATCCCCGGCTCACACAAATGCACGTCCAACCGCGCAAAGATGCTTTCCGGCATGGACCACGTCAGTCCGCCGTCTTTCGAAAATGTCTTATATAATGTGAACACCGCCGGCTTGCCGCGCTTGCCGCCTTTGGCAAAGAACCGTCCATCGTCGTGGAACATCGCCATGTAATATCCCTTGCCGGTTTTGAGTTCCTCGAGGCAACCCATCACCACGATGCCGCCCCAGTCGCCCGCCGGTTTCAGCGCGCTCCATTTCGCGCCGTCATCCTCGCTCACCGCAAACCGCGCCGGATAAAGGCCGCTCCACATGATGAGCCGCTTCGTGCCCTTCGCATCCACCACACGATGCAGCGTCGGCACTTCGCGACTTGTCGCCCAGCTCGCCGGAGTGGGTAACCGCTTGCTCCACGTCTTGCCGCCATCGGCGCTGCGCTTGTAAACAATGCCGCCCTTCCCATGCCCTTTCGGGTAAACAATCAGCATCGTCTTGCCGTCCTCCAAAAGCACCGTCGTCGGATGCCCCAGATACTGGCCTTTCTCGCGGTCGACAATAATTTGCCGATACTTTTGGGCCGACAAATCAATTGTCGGAATCGTGTACCCGCTCGGCTGCGATTCTGCCGCCGATAATGAACCCGCCGCCAGCAAGACCAGCAGCAACGTGTTTAGTTTGAATAGTTTCTTCATCATCAAATTTTTCCGGCCAACTCCATCTCCGTGGTTAACTTGGCTTGATACGCCTCGTGCGCGGCGAGGTTTTCGAGGGCGCTTTCGCCGTAATAGATAAAACCAAGCGCGCGTCGGGTGCGCGTAGCGCTAGCGTTCGCATCCGCGCGGTGAATGGTTAGTGCGTGATGCGCCAGCAAATCGCCGGGCCGCGCCGGGCACGCCACTTCATCGCGCGCGTCGAGCGCTTGGCCGAAGTCGGTGATGCCCTGTGAGAAACCGAGCGTTTCTGTGCGACCGTGTGGACGCATTCCGCGCGTGTGCGAGCCGCGCACGTAGCGGACGCAGCCATTTTCTTCGTCCACATCGTCAAGCGCCATCCACATCGTCAGGGCGCGGCACGGCTCGAGCATAAAATAAAAACCATCCTGATGCGGCGGCGTCGCTTGGCCAAGCGTGGGGGGCTTGTTAAAATACTGGAGATTTTTTCCTATCACAGCTTCGCCCAACAATTCCTGCGCCAAGCGCTTGGGCTTGTCCTCAAAAAAAGTGCCCAATAAACCGTTGTGTTCGTGCATCCGCTGGATTTGCTTCAACGTGCTAGCATCGGACTTGTCCTCATAAAAAACGTGCTCAACTGGCAACACCTGAACACGCTCCGCAATGAACCGCGCCAATGCGGCCTCAAGAGCTTGCAGTTCCGCCTCATCGCAAAAACGCGGCACAGCCACGAATCCATCCTGCTCGAATGTTGCCTTGTGATTCACGGTTTGGGCTTCATCCAATCTAAGTAACGCCAGCGAAAATTCTTGTCGCGGCGATAGGCGAGGAAGGGCTTCATGGCAGCGGCTTCGTCGATTTCTTTGGTGTAACGCTTGAGCGCGGCGGCATCGACCAAGGGGTCGCCGGTGTCGCGCTGCCATTCGCGCAGTCGCGAGTGCAGCCGCTTTTGCGCGACCGCGTGTTTTGGGTCGTTGGCGAGGTTTTTGAATTCGTACGGGTCGGCTTGCAAATCGTACAACTCGACGGGCGGCGGGTTGTGATAGGTGGCATATGCTTTTTGGATGAGCAGACTGGCGGCGGCCACTTCGCTCTTCCGCGTGCCGGCAATGAAAAACACGCCGCTGTTGTCGGTGTAAATTTGCGCGGGCGGATTGGGCCGACGCAATGGATTGGCGATGAGTTTGTAATGGGCATCGCGCACGGCCACTTGCGGATAATAAAAATGCGCGGCGGCACCCATCTTGTGCGCAAAAAGATGCTCGCGCCATTTCACAAAGCGACCTTCGAGCAATGGCTGCAACGCGCGGCCATCGAGCCCCGCGGGCGACTTCACGTTTGTGCCCTGTAAAACGGTCGGCAAAATATCGAGCGACGAAACCAATTCGTGCGACACGTGGCCGGGCTTGCCATAGCCGGGCCAGCGGACGATGAGCGGCACGCGCAGGCCGGCCTCGTACACGGAAGTTTTGCCACGCGAAAATTGCGCACCGTGGTCGCCGAGATAAATGACAATCGTGTTTTCGGCTTTGCCGCTATTTTCCAATTCCTCGAGCAGCAAGCCGATGCCGGTGTCCAGTCGCGCAAGGCAGTTATAATAATCGGCGACGTGTTTGCGGAGGCGAGCGTTGTCCACCCCAATCCACGGGAGAGTTTTCACGTCGGCGGCAGTTTGTGGGAAAGTTGGGAGGCCGTTGAGCTGGCGGTGCAGCGGATAATGGGCGTCGGGGTAATTGACCGACATCACGAAAGGCGCGTCGCCCGCGCGGATAAATTTACCGGCCTCTTCCGCGATGCGGCGCACGTCGCGCTTGCCGAAACTGATGGACGCGGCCGGATTCCAATGGCGGTCAAGCGGGAATGCGCTCGTTGGGTTCACGTGAATTTTCCCGAGCAATCCCGTGCGATAACCGGCGGACTTAAGGAGCGAAAACAGGTTCGGCCATTTTTCATACATCGCAAATTTATGGGTCGCGAGACCCAGTTGGCCGTTGCTATGCGGATAGCGGCCGGTCAAAAAACACGCGCGCGACGGGCTGCAAACCGAGTACGGCACCCACGCGGTAGAGAAGCGCACGCCTTCTCGCGCAAGCCGATTAAGATGTGGCGTGCGTGCATACGGATCGCCATAGCAACCCAGCTCGGGGCCGTTATCTTCGGAGACGATGAGCAGCACGTTGGGTTTTTTGCTCGCGCTCTTTTTGGGCACCGCAGCGACAATATCTTTTAGCTTCACGCGCTGGAACGTCATGTGCGCGCGGCTGCCTTCGTAGAGAATGCCGACGGTTTGGTCATCGATCATCGACAAGCACGAGTAGCCCGCGCTGCCCCATTCATCAAGGAGCAGCTGTGAATCTGCGGGCCACGTGAGGCCGCGGTCGTTAGAAGATTTAATGGTGATGTGGTTCCGCCCGGCGAGGCTGTTTGGATTGGAAAACAACAGGCGCGGCCCGGGCTTGCCGGTGCGTTCGCCGTCGATGCTGATGAGGCTGGCCATGCACGCGCGCGGCTCGATCAGCGCCTTGCGATGCGTGGGATGCGTTGTCCATGTGCGACCCATGTCGCGCGTCACCATTACCACGCGAGTACTATCGCGGTTGTACCGGCAGTTGAGCATCAACACGCCCGGCTCAACCTCCGCCACTTGCGCCTCGGTGGTATCATCAAACGCGCCCGTGCCCACGTGCCACGTTTTGCCATGGTCTTTTGAATAAATAATTGTTGAATGAGGCAACCGACGCTTTGCCGGTGGATCCTGATATTGCGCGGCAAAAACAATCGTGCCATCGGCCATCGTGATGCCCTTGCCGGGGCCTTGCAAAATAAAACACCATTCCGGCTTCTTCACTTGCGCGGTGATGTTGATGGGCTTGGACCACGTCACGCCGTCGTCATCCGAACGCACGAGCATCAATTGGCCGGTCTCGTGCGGCTTCATTCCCGGGCCGGAACCGACCCACGAACGGTTGCCGTGACTCCAAGTTGCTGCCACCCAAATCGTGCCGGTGTTGCGGTCCACCAAAACCGCGGGATCGCCGATGCCGTCGTAGCGCCACTTGGCGTCGCGGCCCATATCCATAATCGCGCGCGCCGGCTCCCACGATTGACCTCCATCGGTGCTGCGCGACATGCCCACGTCTATGTCGCCCGGCAAATCGCCCCCACTACGATTGCGCAAATCGTACACGCCAATCAAAGTTCCCTTCGTCGTGGTGGCCAATCCGGGGATGCGACAAGTATGCACGCCGCCCTGCCCGCCTTGCCGAACCGCCACACCGAGGCGATGCACTGCGCCGATGGCCGCTTGCGGCTTATGAATTTTGCCGTCGGAAAATTTCAGGTACGCGCATGAGGCTGTAATCGTGTGATCGATGTCCGCGTGCGCGCTGAGCTTCACCGATAACCAAAAATAATTCTCACCCGCAACAAGCATTTGTTTGCCATTAAATAAATGTGACCCATTTTTGCCGGGCAAATGTTCTCCGAGTGGTATGGCATCACTGAATTTGGGCGATGTGCCGGAAGCCAACCACTGCACCGCCACCAAATCTTTTTCCACAATGCTACCACCCACCAACGCGGCCGCTTCGGTCAAGGCGATGGGCTTGAGCGCGCCGGTCGTTCCCACACTGACGCGCAGCAGAGGATTCGTTTCCAGCCCCAGCAAGCCCGGCACTTGGACGGCGTCCACGGTGATGCCAGCAATCTTTTGCGGTGCGGCGGGCATGAGCGCCACGCCGTCAATAAGAACCCCCGAGCGCGCGGGACTCGTGCACGTGAAACGCAACCGCTTCGGACTGGTCTTTAACTGAATCTTCACGCGCGATTTGAACCCGCGCCCAACGACAACGGCTTTGTCGCCGTTAAAAATTTCCACCCATTTACCGTCGAGTTGCTGCTCCACCCGAAACGCAAACGGCGAGCGATTCGTCCAGCGCTCCGCTTGAAACACCAAGTGCCCCGGCATCCGAATGGCGGCCGTTGGCACAAACTCCACTTGCCGCTCGTTGCCGCCGTAAATGTGCAGGCACTGTTTGCCGGTGTGGTGAAACTTGGCCGTCACCTCCGCGTGCCCCGTCTCGGCACGCCACGTGCCGATCGGCGAGTTCAGTTCACGGAAGTCTCCCGGCTTGGCCTGCTCAAAACCGGTAGTCAACGTTTCCGCCGCAGCCACAACTCCCGGCTGCCACGCCATCGCAGAAAGCCAAGCGAAGCTCAACCACCGAAACGTTGTGTGTGCAAAAATCATATCGCTGTCGAGCTTGGTTTCAAGCCATCCCAAACTAAAGCACTAAACACCCCCGACCCAGCGCTTGACCAAGCGAATGGCTATTTGTCGCGGTCGAACGAATAGTCCGCCCCAACCATGACACTGTTAACCAGAGTCATCGAGGTGTGCAGGTCACCGAACAGGATCGGCCAGCGAGGTTTCTCGAGGCCATGCCAACGCATGTTGAGATACCCTTTAGACACTTTCCCACCCTCCAAATCTTCCAGTCCTTCGCCGAACCATCCGGCGCGGTAGGCACCCCAGCCGGTGAAGGCCACCATGCGACTTGGGCGGCGCAAGTCGGACGCCTTGACGCCGGTGATGTCGTCCTTATGGACAAGCGTGTTCAACCCCGGATGCACATTGGCCGCATATGAGGAACCCATCGTGTCGTATTCCGACATTTGCCGACTCTTGGGCGAATCGCGGAATGGCCAACCAACCTTGTCGCTGGGGCACTTGGCCACCCACACCTCGTTGGTGACTCCCTTCTTGTCGTAAAATTTCCCAATATAGGGATTCAAGTAACGATCCTGCGGCTTAATGTTGACGTATCCCATATATTTGCCGGCCTTCCCGACCCACACAGTCTGGCTTTTCTGTCCGCGCTTGGAGAGTTTGGGGGGGAACTGGTCTTCGTTGTCGTCCATATACAACTGCATGGCCAAGCCGACTTGGCGGTAGTTGCTGATGCACTTGACATCGATCGCCTTCTGCTTTGACTTGGCCAAGGCGGGAAGCAACATCGCAGCAAGGATCGCAATGATCGCGATCACGACCAGTAGCTCTATCAGTGTAAAGCCACCTCCCGTTCCTCCCTGTTTGGACCCTACTCTCCTGTCATCGTGGTGTTTCTTACTACCGAAGTACATGACCTTATATTCATGCTAACACTTCTTTATTTTATTGCTTCTCAGCCCGGAAAAACTCACTGCCCTTCATGTCGTCTGCCTGGATGACTAGCGGGCTGACACCATCGATATTTCCCCAGGGACCGTTTATACTGGATGCAGACTGCAAAGCACCCTCGAAAGTTACCGTGATGCTGCCATCCGCGTTGCCGGCAACGGCAACGGTGGGATCCTGTGTCGGGGGTGCGGCAACCAACGATCCAGGCGAATACGCACCGGTGGTGTCGTAACTGATGTATCCCAAGTCCACAGTCGTCATCACGATGCCACTGCAACAGTCGCCGACGATGAAACGGTTAGCACCGGTGCCGGCCTGCTTGGCGATCCCATCCGGCGTCAGCAACACGCCATCGCGCCAGACGTAGTACAGTCCCGCCTGTGCCTCGAAGGCCAGGCGGAACGTGTGGAACCTGTCGGTGTTGTCACTCTCGTCGAGCACCGTGCCGGTCAGCGTCTGCGTGTTGCCGGTGTTGACCTGCAGGATGTTGCGCTCCACACCATTGGCACCCCAGATGACAAGGCCGTTGCCTTCGTCGTTGGCCAAACGGAGGGATATTTCCGCCGTCCACGAACCTCCATCGGCCACACCCTTCTCCCAAGCCGACTCGTCGTCATCGTGCTGCAACCAGCCGTTGTTGGCGGATGAAATCATCGACAGATGGCCGTCGCCCAACTCGAAGTTGGTCGCACCACCGGCGTTCACCCAACCGTTCACGAGCGCGTCGCCATCGAAAATGTCGCTGGCGCCCGCCACTAACTCGAAGTCAGCAGCGTCACGCCGAGAAATCTTCGGCGGAGAGAAGGCACCCGTCGTGTCGTAACGAATGTGCGCCAAGTCCACGGTCGTCATCACGATACCACTGCAGCAATCGCCGACGATGAACCGGTTCGCGCCGGTACCGGCCTGCTTGGCGATCCCATCCGGCGTCAGCAACACGCCATCGCGCCACACGTAGTACAGTCCAGTCTGTGCCTCGAAAGCCAGGCGGAAGGTGTGGAACGCATCGGTGTTGTCGTTCTCGTCCAGCACCGTACCGGTCAGTGTCTGGGTGTTCCCAGTGTTGACCTGCAGGATGTTGCGCTCCACGCCATTGGCACCCCAGATGACTATGCCGTTGCCTTCGTCGTTGGCCAAGCGAACACGTACCTCCGCCGTCCACGAGCCTCCATCAGCCACGCCGGTTTCCCAGACCGACTCTTCGTTGTCGTGCTGCAACCAACCGTTGTTGGCCGCCGAAACCATCGACACATAGCCGTCGTTCAACTCGAAGCTGGTAGCACCACCGGCGTTCACCCAACCGTTTACGAGGGCTTCGCCGTCGAAAACATCTGAGCCCCCCGCAGCCAACTCAAACCCGGCGGAATCGCGCTCCGAAATCGCCGGTGGTGAAAACGCCCCCGTCGTGTCGTAGCGGATGTACCCCAAGTCCACAGTCGTCATCACGATGCCACTGCAGCAGTCACCGACGATGAACCGGTTAGCGCCAGTACCGGCCTGCTTGGCGATCCCATCCGGCGTCAGCAACATCCCGTCGCGCCACACATAGTACAGTCCGTCCTGCGACTCAAAGGCCAGGCGGAAGGTATGGAACGCATCGGTGTTGTCGTTCTCGTCCAGCACCGTGCCGGTCAGCGTCTGGGTGTTCCCAGTGTTGACCTGCAGAATGTTGCGCTCCGCGCCGTTGGCACCCCAGATGACAATGCCGTTGCCATCGTCGCTGGCCAAGCGGAGGGATATTTCCGCCGTCCACGAGCCTCCATCAGCCACGCCGGTTTCCCAGACCGACTCGTCGTTGTCGTGCTGCAGCCAGCCGTTGTTGGCCGCCGAGACCAGTGAAAGGTGGCCGTCGCTCAACTCAAAGTTGGTCCCGCCACCGGCATTCACCCAGCCGTTGACCAAGGCTTCACCATCATAGATATCGGCCGGGGCCGCCACCAATTCGAAGTCCACCGAACCCAATGGCGTGATTTTCGGCCCGCTAGCAGGAATCACTACGCTTGTTTGAACGATCGAGTTGCCGGCAAGATCGGCCACATTCTTGATGGACAGGCTGGAGTCGCCTCCATCAACCGCGCCATCAACCGCGCCATCAACCGTGAGCACTACCGTTTTGCCATCCTCCTGCACGGTGATGTTTGTCACGGTTGCACCGGCTATGGAGTAGTTTGCCAGCGAGTTCGCTCCCTGTGTCACAACGTCACCAGCGGGCGCATAGGCTCCCGTGGTGTCGTAGCGGATGTACTCCAAATCTACACTACTCATAGGTATATTCGAGCAGCAGTCGCCCACGATGAACCGACTGGCACCCGTGCCTGCCTGTCGTGGCGCTCCCTCGACGTTCAGCAGTTGGCCGTCCCGCCAGAAGTAGTAGCTGCCACTGCCCGCCTCGTACGCCATTCGAAAGGTGTGAAACGCGTCGGTGTTGTCACTTTCATCCAGGATTTGCTTACCGAAGTTTTGCGTGTTGTCGGTGTTGACCTGCAGAATGCCACGCTCCTTGCCATTGGCACCCCAGATAACCAGACCGTTGCCATCATCGCCAGCAAGGCGCACACGAATCTCTGCGGTCCAAGAACCGCCGGCGGCAGTACCCTTCTCCCAAACCGTGTTGTCGTTGTCGTGCTGCAGCCAGCCGTTGTTGGCGGCTGAAATCAGTGTCAAGTGGTCGTCGGTCAACTCGTACTCGAGGTCACCACCAGCGTTGACCCAGTCGCCCAAGAGGGCGTCCCCGTCGTGAATGTCCGTTGCGGCAGCCGTGAACTCAAAATCCGTAGAGTCACGCGGAACCGTTGTGGCAACCGCTCCGGTATCCGTGCGAAGCGGTTCACTAAACTCTACCGTAACTTGACTGCCCTCACTCAAAACGGAAACCACTGTCGGGGCTTCGTTGTCGACCACCACGGTCAGCGTGGCTTCGGTGGAGACAACCTCCATGCCGGGCACGCTGCAAACCACGGTGTAAATCGCTCCGTTATCGTCGAGAGTGTAGCCGGACAACTCCAGCACCGCTCCGGTTGCCCCGGCGATATCGGCACCGTTCTTCCGCCATTGATACTGCACATACGACCCGACTGCCGAATTGCCCTCCGCCGAAACGGAAAGGCTGACCGTCGCGTTCACCGGGGCGGTCAGATTCTGCGGCTGACCGTTGATCTTGACGCTCGATCCGGAGGGATCGACATACGTGCCGATGTGTTGGCCGGAAATCGGCTCCAGCTTGTTGATGCTGATAGTCTCCTCGTCGTCGACATGGCGCCACGCAATCATGGCACCGTCGCCTCCGCTGCCCTCCTTGTAGATCAATTCTGTGTAGTAGCGTTTGCCCGCGACGTATGAGTCGAACGGGTAACCCTCCTCATCACCGCCCCCTTCAAACTGGGCGCTCCAGCTCAACTCCTGTACGACTATTTCCAAGTTTTCCTTGGCCTCATCCGAGCTGACGTGGAGTTCTCCGGCGTCGTCGCTTGCGATGAAAAAGCCATAATCCCCAGCGCGATCCGGGATCAACCAACCGCTTATGCGCGCGCCGTAGTTGTCGCCCTTGCTGTCAAAGGCGGACTTGGTGTCGAAGGCGCTCAGGTACACCACTTCGTCCACCTCGTTGTTTAGATATTTATCGGAATCAAGCAAATCCTCGATGTGAACGCCGGGGATTCCCGCGAAGTACTCAAACTTCAGGTAACCAAGGGCGAACACAAACCCTTGAATCGACACCGTTGTGTCGGCGGCGACCGCGTTGCCGGACTCATCCTTCACACCCGCTACCGAGAGGCTGTAAACACTTCCCTCACCCTGTTTGCTGGTGGTCAGCAGCACGGTTGAGGCATCCTTGAGGGCTGCATTCTCCACGCTCAGCGCGTCATCGGCAAACGAGTAGTTGCCCTTGTCCGTTGCGCTCGACGCATCCAACGGCTCGGAGAATACCACAACCACCGTGTAGAACGTGTCCGTGGCGGATGCGCTCGTGATCGTTGGCAGAACCTCATCGACCAAAACAGTCAATGTTGCCGCTTCCGTCGTCACATCCTCGATCACATTGCCACCGAGTAGCGTGTATTCACCGGCATGAGCCTTGGTGACGAACTCTATCGAGTAAGAACTACCGACAGCCCCCTCGATTGCCTCGCCATTCTTGAGCCATTGGTAGTTGGTAATCGGGCCGTCGAATGCCGCCGAGAAAGTGACACTGTCCCCCACCTTCACTGTGGCACTCTCCGGGTTCTCGGCCACCGTTGCCGGGGCCGCCGGCGGTGAGTACGAGCCAGTGGTGTCGTACCGGATGTACTCGAGATCCACCGTCGTCATCGGGATATTCGAGCAGCAGTCGCCAACGATGAATCGGCTGTGAGTCGTACCGGCCTGGGCGGCGGCACCATCGGTCAACAATGCTCCGTTGCGCCACACGTAATAATAATCGTCATCCCAGTCGTAGGCGATGCGAAAGGTATTGAAACCGCCGGTGTTGTCGTTCTCATCAATCACCTCGGCGTTGAACATCTTCGTGTTGCTGGTGTTGACCTGCAGGATGCCGCGCTCCGCACCGTTGGCTCCCCAGATGACGATACCGTTGCCTTCGTCGTTGGCCAAGCGTATGCGGATCTCCGCTGTCCACGACTCGCCATCCTCAGTGCCCAACTCCCACGGCGTCTCGTCGTTGTCGTGCTGCACCCAGCCGTTGTTCTCCGTCGAAACAATGGTCAGGATTCCGTCGGTCAGCTTGAACTCCAGCGTCCCTCCGGCGTTGACCCAGCTATTCTGCAGGGCGTCGCCATCAAAAATCTGAGAGGCACTGTGATTTAGTTCGAATTCAGCCGAATCCTTCTCGACCGGCTCTGCCAAGGCCAAGCCGACGACCAAGGCCAAGCCGACGACCAAACTCCACGCTGCTCGACGGCAGCCCAATATTAATGTGTGGTTCCTGTTCATTGTTATTTTTTGTTATAACATAAATGCACAGCGATCTTTTATTGCGTCGTTTTCAGCGGGTCAAGTTTTTTTAAAAAAATTAATTAAAACCAAAAATTCGTTGAATTAGCTGCAAGACAATACGTTAGCAGGGTTACATTTCTCAGTGTTTTGCCAAGGACACCGGTCACTGATTGGCCATGATAAAATCTAAGCCTTGCTTGATATGAGCCCGAATTACCACCTCCGCCCTGTCGGCATTATGGTTTTTGAATGCCTCGAGCAAGGCCAAGTGATCACTCTGTGTCACAAGGGCGGCCTCATAACTGAGCATTTCCGGTTTGTTCCGAACCACCAATGTCATCATTTTCAAGTCCATTGCCACTTTCGCAAGCCAAGAGTTATCCGCCGCCTCAACAATTACGCTGTGAAATTCCAAGTCATCATCAAGCCAGCGCCGAAGAGTGGTGCCCGTGGTTTTCCCGCTCTCGGTTGCCTTGATTTTTTGAAGAATCCCCTCCCAGTCATCGCATATTCGAGTCAAATGCTTCAAGTGATAGTCTTGAATGTTTTTAGC